>JALTZQ010000264.1 GCA_027046105.1 Pyrodictiaceae archaeon | reverse complement strand
CCGGAGGCCGGCGCTCTATCCTGGCTGAGCTACGGGCCCACTAGCTGGTTCCCTAGTACGCGGGTTTATTAGGCTCGGTTTCACGGTGGCTAAATCTCTGCTACATGGCGTGTAGGTTTTTGCATTATATTTTTATGGCGTTATGCTATATGCTTGTTTGCCCGTTATTTCTTCATGACTGTGTTGTACTTGTTTCTTTGAGAAACTAGGTGTCGTATAGATGTTTATGTTAGTGTTGTTTTTAGCATGTGGGGGTTTTATGGTGTCGCGGTTTAAGGCCTAGTTTTTCTCTTAGGGAGGCTACTGTTTCGCGTAGTTGCTGGTGGGGTTTTAGGTTGCATACATCCATTAGGGTGTGTAGTGCGAGGTGTAGTGCTTGTCTATTTATGTATATTCTTGCTTCTTGCTTATAGAGCTCTGCTGCTTTGTCGTTGTCTCTACTGGCTAGGAGTTTTGTTGCTTTATGGTAGAGGAGGGCGTGTTGCTCTTCAATCACTATTGTTCTAGTGGTGGTTGGTGCTGGTGGCTTCACTTCCTCTAGGTCTTTTGGCGTGTTTAGTGTTCTTAGACTGTGTGGTGATCCTAGTAGCCCTGCTCCAACAAGTAGTAGTTTTGGTGATGAGCGGTGTAGGTCTGTTGGTCTAGCCAATTCTCTTCTAACTCTACAGTAGTTGTCAAGGTTTTTTGCGAGCTCCCTAGTGGTGTAGACGTGTAGGGGGGATATGGTGTTGTTTCCCCATAGTGGTGATGTTGTTGTGGCGTTATGCTTCTTTGCATAGTCTATTAATCGCTTTAGGGGCTCTGGTTTTAGCCAGGGGGAATCACCTGGTACTACTAGAAGCCAGTTACTCCTAGCGTATTGTGCAGCGGTTGCCATTCCGCGTAGGGGGCCTTGGCAGGAACCGGTATCGACGATTATTTTTGCGTCGAGCCCTAAGCCTTCTATGTTATGCCTAGTGTATTCCGATACAGCGATAATGACCTCGTCGGCAATGTGTCGTAGGGCTTCAACAGCGTAGGCTATGACTGGTTTACCCTTATATATGTGGGTAAGTTTGTTCTTGCCGAATCGTCTTGAGAGTCCGCCAGCTAGTACAATACCCGTAATGCTCAAGAGGTGTATTCCTCCTTAGCAGTATAGTCCCAGGGGCGTACTCAATGCGTTTTAGGCTTTCAAGTATTCTCCTACCCTACATGTATCTCAGACAAAGCCCCTGACAGCACACGTGGTTTTGTAGCCGTTGAGGGAAAAGCATGCAAAGCCTGCCATGTAGGGTCTAGAGGGTTTCGTGAGGGGTTGGAGAAGAGTGGCTAGTAGAGTCGCTGACAGGCTAAGGAGTATTGGTTATGAAGTGGTTGTTTGGCGTGAGCCTCCGTCAAGGCCTGTGGTTACTGATGTGTGTTTTAGGGATCTTGTACCTAGCCTGAGGAGTATTGGTGGGTTTAGGCTCTATAGGCACCAGCTCGAGGCTTTCCATGCCCTTGGTGGTGGAGAGAATGTTGTGTTAACTGCTCGTACGGGTTCGGGTAAGACTGAGGCGTGGGCTATCGCTGCATTAGCTAATGATTGGCGTGTACTAGCGGTGTATCCTACTCTTGCACTGAGTGAGGATCAGTTGAGGAGGCTTACTCGCTACTATAGCGAAACTGGTTACCGGGATGGTGTTGTGCGTGTTGATAGGCCAAGTATAGCTGGTTATGACCGTGCTCTTGTCTCGAGAGCACGTGTTGTTGCTACTAATCCTGCTTTCCTATTGGCGGACTTAAAACGGTATGCTATGGGTCGTGGCCGTTCATTCCTCTCTGGTTTCCTTGAACAAGTAGACCTAGTAGTATTCGACGAACTGGACTTCTATGGTGCACGTAGCGCTCATCTCGCCCTAGCAATGCTAGAGATAATTTCGAGACACATTGCTGCCTCGCCACCTCGTATCGCTGTCCTGTCAGCTACTCTTGGTAACCCAGATGAGCTGGCGAGGGTATTATCGAGGATTACTGGGAGGAAGACGAGGCTTATAGCTGGTAATCCCTTCCACGTGGAGAACTATAACGTGCTTGTCTTGGGAAAGAATCTTGATGCACTAAGAGATTTCATAGAGAGGAATCGTGGCGTTATAGCCTCTGAAGCCCCATGGGTGATAGAGTTGCTTGATGACGAGGATATGCTGAGAGAACACCTTTACGAGGTCTATGAGGCTCTTGAGGCTATAGGGCTTAGGCCTCCTAGGCCCGATGTAGACCCCTTTGAAGTCCTTGAGGAAACACTGCGTGTAGACGATGGCCGTGTAACACTAGTCTTTGCCAGGAATATTAGAATGGCTGAGAGAATCTATCGTGGCCTACTTGAGAGGCTAGAGCCTAGTGAGCGAGGCCTCGTGGCAGTACACCACCACTTGGTGTCTAAGTCTGAGAGGAAACGTATAGAGGATAGGGCTAGAGAGGGCCGTGTAAGGCTTATCGTGACTGTTCGTACACTTGCTCAGGGGATAGACATTGAGACTATAGGTAGGGTTATCCATGTTGGGTTACCACTTGATCTACGCGAGTTCCTACAACGTGAAGGTAGGAAGGGTCGTAGGGAGGAACTCGGCTATACTGAGACCATAATCCTTCCCTCGGGGTTCTGGGATAAACGTTTACTAGAAGCAGGTGCTAGTACCCTACGTGAGTGGCTCCAACTCCCCCTGGAAAAGGTCTACATAAACCCGAGTAACGCCTATGCAATAGTCTTCCTTGGTCTCTGGAAGTTAATTGCCCGTAGACTAGATGCACTTACGAGGGAGGAACTAGAACTCCTGGAGGAACTAGGCCTCATAGACTATGTTACCGATCCTCTTGGCCGTAAGATGCCGGTACCATCTAGGCGTGGTAAGGGGTTCTGGAGAGACATAGGATTCTATGAGCATGGCCCTCCCTATGGGTTTAAGCGAATGGTACTAAGGGGGCATGACTATGTTGCAGAGGCTGAAGAGGTTTCACTAAGAGATGTCGTAGAGAAGTACCAGCCTGGCTTCATAGATCCTCTTAACGACCATGTAGTTGTACGTGTTGAGCCCAGTGAACACCGTGTTTATGAGGAGCCCCTGGAGGAGGCTGTGGATAGGCATGAGTGGCTAAGGAAGGCAGTAGCTGTCTACGAGAATATTAAGCGTGGATGGGGTGAGAGACCAGACATCGGTGGAGACCTACGTTATGGTCGTGTACAGCCTAGTGTAGTACTACTGGCCAATCCACCTAGAGAGGGGTTTGGGGTTCTCTACGAGGAGCCATTAATGGTTAAGTGGGTTGTTGAGTCGCGTCGACCACGTCTAGCACAGCGTAGGGGAGCAGTAAGGGTTTACCGTGAAATCGCCAATGTGGAGCTCGAGTCACCTGTTGCTGGACGATACATAGACTACACTTATGGGTTGACTATTGAGGCTCCTCACCAGTTAAGGACTGATGACGTACTTCTTGGGCTAGCTATGCTCATGGTTATGCTACGCGTTCTTGAAGACTATGCACTACCACTAGGCTTTATCCGTTACAGCGTGTCCAGGCTGGGACCACTACGCCTTATTCATCTTTGGGAGCGGGAGGCTGCAGGTGTACTAGATACGCTAGATTGGCTAAAACTAGCGAAACACCTAGAAGAGTATAGGCCATCGACTATAATCAGTGTCCTCCTTGCCGCTGTAGACCCTGAGCAAGCATTAAGGGTGCTAAGAGGTGAGGTTAGCATTGAGAAAGCGATACAGCTTGCAGCAAGTATTGCAAGGGCGATAGCTGGTGCACGTAGTCTCCGCATAGGGGGGTTCACTGTTGAGATACCTCGTCGTAGCCGTGACCATGGTGTGGCTTCAGTAGTTGTTGTAGAGGAGCAGATAAGTGATGGGACCATCCTAGTGGTAGACATATACGATGGTGAGGAACACAGTGGCTTGAGCGTGTCTGGCCGTATAGGTGTTAGGGAGGCACTTGAAACTGCTCAGCGCTTAGCCATAATGCTTGATCAACTGGTTTCAAAGGGCTACACGATCTACTACTATGGTGAGGAGCAGAGGCACCTACTAGCTAAGATGCTTTCTCAAGGCTATTTAGCAAACTTGATGTTAAGGGAGATGGAGCGTAAAAGGGTTCTAAGGAACCTGGCAACCATCCTTGAGGATAAAACGGGGCAACAAATACCATTAACTCTAGTTGATGAAGCCGGGAAAGACCTTGTTAGAGCAGCGACAAGGTTACAGAAAACGGGTGATCCTGAAGAGCAGAAGAGGATTGTGGAGGGCATTGCACGTAGGCTAGCTGAGATAGTCTATGATCTGGCATTAGCTGTGGTAAAAGGACAGCTAGTCCTCAATAGTGATGAGAGAGCCTAGTCTGACAAGTTCCCTGACGGGATGCTAGCCTGGTTGATGACAGTCCATACATGGTCTTGAGAAGGGGTCTACTGGCGGCAATGGGGCATCATGGCATCTGAAACAGTTTCTCGCCTCGGGTAATCGGTGATATTCACCAGTGAGTGGTGGGCTAGGCTTATTACTGCCGAAATGGCAATCAAGACATGCTGGATTAATACCACGATGCACATCACCATGTTGCCGCACTAGTAGCTCTGGTGGATGACAGCTACTGCAAGACCCCATGGTATCTTTTGGGGAATGGGGGTTATGGCATCGTGTACAGCCATGCATTAGTGCAAGGCGGCTGTGTACCCCGTGGAGTCCTTGAGTCAGCGAGACCTCATGGCAACCTATACAAAGCCTTTGATCAACATTAGCACGGTAGCTACCCGTAACCATGTCTATAACTGCTAATGGGCCTAGCCCGTGACAGTACTGGCACCCACGAAGACTAGTCAAGACAGCATGATCACCCTCAAGAGACTCTGACACAACATCGCCATGGCACGTCATGCAGACTGGGAGCTGGAAAGTAGCCGGTATAGGCAATGTATATGCTGCTGTCAACATGGCAGCTATCGACACAACAACAAGATACGCTATAGTAAACACTTTACCACCACCAATAGCTAGTGACACCCTCTCACCGCCTCCACAAGGCACTTACCCGTATCCTCTTCAACTCCTCAAACACCTTGCTAACAGGAATAACAGAGAGCATCCCCACACTTAGTATGCTAGCAACAGCCATAACTACGCTGTTTAGGCCGCAGACACCACGATAGAGTAGTTCTACACCAGTACCCGAAGCATTAAACTCCAGCCCCAGAAGAACCAAGCCAAGCACACGAGCCTCAAGAGACGGCGTCGGTAATGCTTCAAAGAAGACAATACAGTCACCAACAAACGCCATACTAGTCGATGAACCCAACGAGCCCATTACACCTACATTGAACTTAAACCGTGTACCACAACCCTCAAGGCCGAGATCAATCCTTACAGAACCACCTAGGGGCATAACACCTGGCTCCGTAAGAGTACAATTAACACCAGCAACATCAACTACCTCTGAGACACCAACGACGCCTCTCCATGCAACAGTTTCTGGGACAACAACACTAATGGAGTATATTGCGAGGAGAAGAGAAATCGTAAGAAATACTAGCCTACTAGTCCTTAACCCATACGATTTCAAAACTATAGCACCAGCTACAAGCAGTGCTGCAACACCAAAACCCCATACACCAAGTATATTCCATAGAACTATGGCAAGGACAGATGAAACCCCTATACTAGCAGTAGCCAAGACCATGCGACCAGTAACCAAATACACTACAGCGGGCGTAAAATTGAAAAAAGCGAGCGATGCAACATCAACAACGCCACGCAGTAGGCCAGGCCATAGGAACCCCAAAACAAGTGGAGCAATAACAAGGCTCCAAGCATCAGCTCGTTTAATCCGTGGTAAAACCCCCTCAGCACTCGAAACAACAAGATAGACTAACGGGGTAACAACTACAGCTAGAACAGCAAACCCGCCAGCAACGACACCTAGACCCATGACAAGTAGTAGGCCAATAATCCAGCCACCAACAGGGCCGCCAGCAACGTAGCTACCAGCGAAAGCAGCACCATAGACAACGCCAACGTAAGGCTCAGGACCACCAATAAGGTACTGAGCAGTATTGGCCGTGTATACGGCTAAGCCCGATAAACCTATCAAGACACCAGTAACGAGACGGCTAAGGAAACCCCTATTCATAGACCAAGAGTAGAGTAGTACAGTGAGTACCGAGGAGAGGAAGCCACTAGCTAGAGAAGAGAAGACACTAGTGACGAGCCCAAGTAGGTCAGCAAGTGCATAAGAGTAGACAATAAGAAAACCCAAAAGGCCAGCATAAACCCAATTCCTCCAAAGAACTAGGATCAGCGGAATAGTAAGACCAGCTACAACACCCGCATAAGCCATAGAGATGCGCATCCCAGCTAGACACGCTGCTAAGAATAGTGCAAGACCAGCACGGGAAAGAACAATGCGGGCTTCACGTCGAGTAAACCATAGATACAATGTGGCAAGTGATGAGAGTAGGAGGAGAGTGGAAAAAAGAGTAGTTAAAAAACTAGCCATGGCTCTTATACGCCTCAGCTTCTACGACGCACTAGGATCAATAATATGCTAGCAGCTAGTAGAGCGTTAATACCCATTGCAGCCAATGGCACAGTCTCAGTGGGCAGAGCCTCCCGGCCACCACTCAATATTGACCGTAGCTGTTCCTCTGTAATACCGTGTGGTTCAAGCTGTAGAGCCTCTGGGGGTATACCGATCTTCAACAAGCCATTCTCAATCTTGTACATGCCTAGCCCAGCTGGCTGGCTCGTCAAGAAGTGGCAGTTGAAACATATCAAGTACCTATCTTGAAGATCTAATACGTTACCTTGTGTGTCAAAGAACACAATGTATACGCCAGTCGGGCTATTAGTATAGTTACTAATTATACCGTTGAAGCCATTTGGATCAAGTTTCGTATCATTCACACCTTGGTAGAAGAACCTGGCATATCTTATGAGTGCAACGTTTGATGGTGGTTTGCTTATATTACCGAGCTCAGTCACATTGGGCAAGTAATAGTAGAGCCAACCACCATAGGGAGTCGTGTTACCTACGTGGAGTACTGCGTGACACTTACACCCAATATCCTGGTGGACGCTCGCTGCTACGTAGTCACCAACGTATGGTGGTGTGCCACTTACACCCTGTGTAAAGCCGCTAAGGCTCCCCGTGGTGGAGTGGCATTGGAAACAGAGAGACCATGCTTCACTGGCAAGTGTTACGTTGTGGGGCCCAACTCGTGTCATATTGTTTAGGTTGTCAATGTATGAGTGACAGCCATAGCATTTTGGTGGGTGGTCAAAGACAGTTGCTTCCGCTTCTACAAGCGATAATGCAATTAGACCCGCTACTACTGCTACTAATGCAATGAGAAATACTCGTTTGTGCACCCTTTGCCTCCCTCCGTGTCAATACGTTTGTTATCGGTGAGGGGTTATTAGGTTTCCTATTTCTCATATCGTATTCGATAATTTATGAAATGAAAAATATTTTAAAACTATTATCATAAACACGATTATATTATTCTAGAATTATAATTGTTGATTAGGATAATATCATTAGTTACCATGCTATCTACTCCTATACTGTGACTTGCCGGCCTTCATCAACCTAGGAGTAGTGGACCCCAATTGTTTTATATAGAGGTTATTCGCTACGGTATAAGGAACTGGGGAAACTGTAGTTTGAGATATCTTGAGCCAATCATCGAATATTTTCGGAGGGAGAAATATATCCTACTAGCGCTGCTAGGGGGTAGTATTGCATCGATTGCTATAGTATTATTGTTCTCGTCCCTAATGGTTGCATCTCCCTCAAT
>JALTZQ010000263.1:1001-1551 GCA_027046105.1 Pyrodictiaceae archaeon | reverse complement strand
GGTGCCCGAAAGGGGCGGCCGCCTCTCCTCGGCTTCGGCGAGCAGGCGGGCGGCTTCCTCCGCGTCTCCCTCACGAAGGCAGACCACTCCCTTCAGGTAGCACTGCACAAGTTCACTCGGCGCTTCTGTCAGTTCAGGAAGACGTCCTGCAGTGAAGAAGTCGCGTCTTGCCACTTCCGCTCGCAAAAGCTGCCGCAACAGAGCAACGGCCACTGCCTGCTCAGGATGCTGCGTCGACAGAACGTCCAGTTGGCGATCGGCCCGGTCGAAATCTCCGGCAAAACATGCCAACAGGGCAAGACGGAACCGCCGGTCGGCATCGGTGGGGCTCGCCTTGACCCCCGCCAAAGCAACGTCGGTGGCTTCGGTCAATCTTCCTTCTTCGAACAACTCGGTCATGCTCATGGGTACGTCCTGACTCTAGTTTCAGCCATTTTGGATGCCGACGCCGTCCTTCCGGCGTCTAAACAGCGGGATTCGTAAAGACGGTGCTCAGTCGAACCGAAGCGACCAACTGCTCATACTCGAAATGCGGTTTCAAATCGATCAG
>JALTZQ010000263.1:409-991 GCA_027046105.1 Pyrodictiaceae archaeon | reverse complement strand
CGGTTTCCCCAGTTCGGGAGAGAGCCGAACTCGTCCCGCTTCGAGCGGACGACGGGCTTTCACTCCTGGCGCCGAGTCGGCATCGCAGATGAAGTCGGCGAGCCAGTTGTTCAGATGGCGTTCGAGGTCGTCCGTTTCCATCGAACCCAATAGGTCGCGTGCCATGACCTTTAGGTAGTGGGCGAAGCGGGAGACGCACAGCATGTATTGAAGCATGGTGGACATGCGGGCGCTCGCGTTGGCCTCGGCGCTGCTGTAGCGCTGGGGCTTTTGGATCGAGCGGTTGCTGAAGAATGCGCAGTATTCGGTGTCCTGGCAGGCGCACAAAGGGAGAAAGCCGAGTTCACTGAGCATGCGTTCGAGGTTTTCCGAGATCATCAGATCGGTGGAAGGTTTGACGGCGATCCCCGGCGAATCGGTCGAGAAGGAGGCGACCGGCAGACGGGCTACTAACCCCCCTCCATCGATTCCCGGCTCGACGCCGCGCGTGTCGACGAACCAGCCTGTCTGTCCGAACGAGCGGATCAGCACGGCTGCGAAGGCGTAAGCTGGATTTCCCCACAGATACCGGCTGGCATCCTC
>JALTZQ010000263.1:0-399 GCA_027046105.1 Pyrodictiaceae archaeon | reverse complement strand
TGTGATCTCGAAATCTCCGATCAGCACCCCATAAGGCTCCCCACCGGCCTGGTCGAACTCTTGCTCATAAACGAGCCTGAAGAGCTGATTCTGGTCGAATTCTACCTGGGACTGGAAATCGTTCTCGAGTTCTTTCCACGATACCGAGAGCACACGCAACTTGATGTTGCTCGAGTCCTCGCGCCGCATGCAGTGATGCAGGAACTCGATGCCTCGCCATGAGGCTTCCAGTCGCTGGAAGGAGGGATGGTGCAGAATAGCGTTGATTTGCCGCGTCAGCACCTCATCGATTTCTACGATGACCTGACTCAGCCACTGAGCGGCTTTTGCCGGAGATTCGCGCAGCGCCGCGACGAAGCCGGGCTGGCTGAGCAGACGCTCCAGCAGGGATAGACGGTC
>JALTZQ010000262.1 GCA_027046105.1 Pyrodictiaceae archaeon | reverse complement strand
TCAACAAGACCCTATCCCCCAAGAACATAACCCAACCAGCTAAAGAGAAAACCACCACGACTTGCCCCTAGATAGGGCCCTCCTGCTCCTCCAAGGCTAGGGACTACGACCCCACCAAGACCATTAACTATGGGAAGAACCTAACAAGCACCCTAAGACACGGTATCAGGCCTTCACCACCTCCTTACCGTTGCTTTCAGTCCTAGCTACTACATCTTAAATCTCTGCAAAGTAGTCCTTCTACTAATGTGCTTATAAGTCCTTACCAAGGGAGGAGGCTAGAGGTTTAAGGGATGATTGTGTGCTCTATTAGGGCCTGTAGGGGTAAGACCTGGGAGGATGTGGTCAAGAATAAGGGGTCCGGGTTTCTAGCATAGTATGGGAACAAGGTGTAAGTGGTTTCCTCACGTACCAGTGTATGGGTTCTTGGGAGGGGTTGGCTTTGTGACTGATTGGCGGGAATGGTTCAAGAAGGCTATGGTATTCCTTGAAGAGGCTAGGGATGATGTGGCTAGGGAGAGGTATTGGTTAGCGTGTTTTCATGCTCAGCAGTTTGCAGAGTTAGCACTTAAGGCTGTGCTAGTTAGGCTTGTTGGCAGCTACCCTTTCACTCATAGCCTAGTAGAGCTCTTGGAGGCCCTCGAAGCTCTGGGCTACCGCGTTGACGACCAAGTTTACACCATTGCCGAAGCACTTGAGAAACACTATACTAGAGCCAGATATCCTGGGGTAGGCCTAGTGGTCTATAATAGGAGGGTAGCTGATAGGTGTATCCAGTATGCAGAAGAGATCAGGAAACTTGTTGGGAAGATACTTAGAGGCCAGGAGAAGGAGCCTCAAAGCGAGACCTAGGCTCTTCAACCAGTTCATCGAGAAGCTTAGAGAGACGCTAGGAGATCAGGCATCAATAATCCTCTTTGGGGGCCGTGCAACCGTAGGCGTGGATAGTGATGAGCCTAGAGACTACGACATACTAGTAATCGTAGACAACGACAGGAATGTAGAGCAGGTCGAAGAGACAGTATACAAGCTAAAGCCGAAGAGGCTACCAGTAGACGTAATCATAGCCACGAAGAATCAGCTCAAAAACCCCATAACTAGTCAAATGCTCAAAAACAGGAAAACACTACACGACCCACTAGACATAGAACAACTATTAAGGGAAGAACAATGACTAGATATAAAATTATCAAAGAATTGCCTCGCAGCCAATAAACACGCTAAAAACACCACTACTCATTCATCCACAATCAACACGAGCATACGAGCATCAGCGAGCTACTTGTAACCATCATGTTCCAAGCCCTACTTATGGCCATACTAGTTAGCTCTCTAGGGAGGCTAAGAGGATCCTTTCCCTCTATCTTCTCCTGGAGCCATCTTATCAAGGCTATGACGTGTAGCTTGTCACAGCCAACCATGGCTGGTCTCCAGTAGTTATTGGTGGGGAAAAGGGGCTGGGTCGAGGGGTTGGGTGAAAGAGTGATTAGATATACGGGTGAGAAGCTCCCTCCTAAGCCACTCGGCGTACAGTTTGTAGCACTTGTCTGC
>JALTZQ010000261.1:344-1553 GCA_027046105.1 Pyrodictiaceae archaeon | reverse complement strand
GCGGTGCGCCAGTAAGAGTGCCGCATCCTCCAAGATTCTCGCCCGAGGACAAGTACTTGAAGTATAGGTATATGAGGAAGAAACTTGCGTGTCTAATACCTGCCGGTGAAGGCTTAGATGAGGGGGTCACCAGGGAACGTTCTTAAGGCCTAAAAGGTAGGCTCCCATGTTAGCGGCTACATGAGCTATAACCACGAGAACCGCGATTTCAACCGCCACACCCAAGCTCCAGTCAACGCCTGCTATCGTAGTTAAAGTGAGGGCTCCCGCGTAGAAGTCTAGCTGGTCTAATAGGGGGGCTGGAGCCCCTCTCTTGAGGCCTAACCTCCTCTTCAAGAAGGAGCCAACCATGTCGCCCAGAATAGCTCCTGCAGAGGCTATAGAGCCTATGACTGCAAGCTTACCCGAGCCCAGTATGGCTGCTAAAATGAGCGCTGTAATAGACCCTGCCATGAAACCTGCAAGGGAGCCCTCCCAGGTCTTCCCGTCACCCAATAGCCTCCTACCGTCAAAGAATACCCTACCCCCATCCACGGGCCTCTTACCCTTAACTAGCAGGGGGGTAGCGTTAGCTACCATGGCTGGAGCTACAATTATCAGTGCCTCTACCATGCTGTCGACACGGCTGAAGTCAAACCCCTCTAAAGCCAAACTAAACCCCTCCCGTCAAACGTGAAGTAGGCTACCCTTCTCTCAGGCTTAGTGAAGGAGAGCTTAAACCTACTCCCGCTTTTGCTAGAGATAGCTATTACGTGGGCGTAAAGGGCTAGAGCCTCCCACCCCGGAGTCCTTAATTCGCCCTCAACCTCCCTAGCAACTCCGAGAGCGAGCCCGCCGCACTTCCTTAGGATGGAGGCCATGAAGCTTAGCATCCTAAAAGCGCCTCTCCCGGCTTGCTCTGTATACAGCTCGTTTATAGTGTCCACCACAACGTAATCCCCTGAAAGGCACGACGCCAGCACTTTCTCCACCAGGTCGTCTAGAGCTAGCGCCTCAACCCCTGAAATCCCGGGTGAAGAGGTTCTAGGGGCGTTGTGGCTTCCAACGTAGACGTAAGACACCTTAAACCCCATGCTAGACGCCGCTTCTGCCACATAAGACGCTAGTATAGTCTTGCCTGAGCCTGGGGGTCCGTAGACGAGGGTGAAAAGCCTCCTAGCTATAGCTGTCTCAAGTAGTAGGGGTAGCTTGCCAGTCATATCCTTAGCC
>JALTZQ010000261.1:0-334 GCA_027046105.1 Pyrodictiaceae archaeon | reverse complement strand
CTCTTAACGCTCTCATCGACCTTGTAGTCGTAGATCGTAGCCTTATTCCTAATCTCCTCGAAGTGCCTCTCTACAACATCTACGACGCCCCTAGGAGCGCCTTTTTTCTCCAAGGCGTCTTTACCGTCACTAGTAACCCTCACCTTTTTACTGGGAGTGTACTCTATAAAGCCTACATAGCCCAGGGCTACTAGATCATTTTTGAATTCAGGGCTGTATGGGGCTCCAGCGATAACCTTAAAGTCGTAGCCCAGAGGAGCGCCTAATTGCTGTATATCGTAGACTACATGCTGGAGCGCCCTCTCATAGAGGGGGCCGAACCTATCTATAATAT
>JALTZQ010000260.1 GCA_027046105.1 Pyrodictiaceae archaeon | reverse complement strand
AAAGAAGATATCATTACTCTGTTTTAACTCTTTCTATTAGGCGTTTATAACCCTCAATAACGTTGAGTATTGTTTCTTTAAGGTTACGAGCGTTTCCTATGCAAACACCTGGATTGTCTTGGAGAACCACTATGAATCCGTCATAATCTATCGCGTATTTGTAGTTAAAGTTTGAGAAGTTCTCGTGAAGGAGCCATGTTGTGCCTTCAGTAGTAGGCTCTATATCTGTTGGTATAGATACTCTGACAGTCTTGGTTGAACTATCGTACTGCACTACAAGTCCTATTTTTCCTATTTCTTGATGTTCGTACTCGACTATCAGAACATCGCCTCTTTTGGCATATGTTAGACCCATAATCCTAACAAATGCCTCTAGACCTTCAATGCTGTTGACCATGCATGTTACACCAGTAAATTATAGAGTAATTGACCAAGTAAGTACTTTGTGTAACCCACATTAACACGCCACTCTCTATGCTATTGGTTGGGGGTTTAGGTTCTTATCTTTAAGGAATTCATTTATTACCTCGATAACTACGGATAATGCTTTTTCTGCTGACGCACCTACAGTAGCACCAGCGGCTTGTGCATGTCCTCCCCCACTGCCGCCAAGCCGTCGAGCTACATTTTCCATTATGTCTCTTCCAAGATGTAAGCCTAGTTTATCAATCACGTGTTTCTTTGCTCTACCTATAATTCTAGTCTCTAATCCCCTTTCAGATACTACAATAACTATGTCGGCTCCTAAGTCAAGTAAGCCTCTTGCAACACTAGATTCATAGGCACCTATATGAGTTATTGAAATTAAGAATTCGTCAGCACGTATAGCGTGCATACGTTTAGCGGCTTTTAGACGTGCAATTCTCTCCGGGATCTCCATAGGTGGTGATTGTAATGCACTTAGCACTTTTTCAAGACTAACTCCAGACTCCAGAATTTCAGCCGCTAGACGTAGTGTCCTTGCATTAGACAAGAGGAAATGACGTGAATCATATACTATACCTGCAAGAAGAAGCTCTAGTTGTTCCTTTGCCAGCGTCTTCTTAAAGCCATGCTTAGCGAGCAAGTAAACTAACTCTGCTGTAGCCCTTGCAGAAGGATCATAGATAGATACAATAGCTCTTTCTACAAGTTCGTTAGATGAGTGATGGTCAACGATAACTAAGAGCACTTGGAGCACAAAATCAGCAAGCTTTCCAAGTTGACTAGGAGACGCGGTGTCAGCTATGATGGCCATAGCTGATTCACTAGGCCACTCATCCTCGATATCTATGGAGTCAGTCTCTAAGATATATCTCACCATCCTTTTACTTGGTTGGTTTAACCCTTCGGGTAGAACCAGCCGTGCATCAAAGCCTTCACTACGAAGCAAATCACGTAGTACTAGCGCTGAGGCTAATGCATCGGGATCAGCATTACGATGAGCCATAACAACTATGGGAGTATCAGCTATCTCTGCAAGTTCTCTTATAGCATTAGCTGCCCTCACCGCTTCTTCCGCGCTTCTTAAGCTCACTCTCAAGGTACTTGGCTGCATCTTCTATAGCCTCCGCCAAGACCTCATCATAGGATATGGGGGCTATTTGTCTACCCAAAGCACGTATGTTGACAGTTAGCCTTAAAACTCTACCTTCTTCGAATAGCTCAGCATTAATGACAAGATCCAGGTCTTCTACGCGCCTACCAAGCTTTTTACGTATATAGCCTAAAATCCTAGACTCAAACATAACCAAGAGGTCTTCTAGCTCTTCTAGCGTTAACGGTCTCTTCGATAATCCGACCTCAGCATACTTCTTCCCCAAAATTCGGCACCATGAAAGGTAAAGTGATATACTGATAAGTAGGTTTCATGAGTAAAAAGAGAACTCTATGAATGGTAGTTCCCGGTATACAGCTCTAGTATTATGGTCTATGCTCAGCTCTTATCCTGCTCCACTGCCTTGCTTGCCTAGACTTAACTTCATCTGATAACTACGTATTTCTTGTGCAAGTTTTTCAAGTTGCTTTTTAAGCTCATCCTCTTGCTTCTTGAGTTTCTGTAATCTGAGCTCAAGTATCTCCAACTTATCACGAAGTTCTTGTAATAATTTCTTTCTTTCAACTCTAACAAATATATTTGCCTCTAGACGGTATACAGGAGCGTTCTCTCCAGCTTCCTCTAACAATTTTATCACACGTTGTGTCTCAGAAATTTCTGCTTCAACAGTCACACGCTCTTGAACAATCCTACTATATTGTGATTGCAAAGCTTGGAACTTAGCTAGCTTGTTCTCCAGTTCTGGGGGAAGCCTCTGGGCCATTGCCTCCACCTGCAGCTGCTACCGCGTCTAGCACAACAGCTACTAGGCTTAGATAAGCATTTACCAGAGTCCGAGCTGCAGAAAGATCCCTAGCAGATAGACATATCCTAAGAGTCTTATTGCGAATTTCCAATCTTACCTCTCCCCTGCTAGGATCAGGAGGGTTCCTGGTCTCAGCCTGCAAAGCTTCTAGAAGAGCCTCTAAGAGCTTATTGTTGAATCCTTCTACTCCTATACAGCCTGTGACCGGATACATAGTCTTCAACCCTCACAACTCTAAGAAGAGGACCACAAGGCCTACGAGATGCTGTACACAAAAAGTCTATTTCAGCAAAATGACCAGCCGAGCTAGGAGGACGAATAACCGCTATGATATCTGTAACAGGTGTGTCCACATCAAAGACAAGCCTAGCCAGAAAAGCTCTAACTATTATGTCGCTTAAAAGCCTATATTCCTCAATCTCGTTCAAACTAACAACACCAAGGCTCTTTGCACCATAGCTACGCTGAGCCTCTGGCCTCTCACGTGAAAGTTTGACGCCGGAGAGTCTGAACATTGCTAATGCTTTGAGCCCTTCTTCTAGCGTTTCACCAGGCTCATAAATATATAATGAACCAGGATTGCCTTTCCAAGTAGTGACTATAATAACTCTTTTAGCACTGGTATTATATGCTTCAAAGAAGATATCGCGTAACGTGGCCTTTCCGCGAATAAGCTTCACTGCACAAGGTAAAATCGAGACCAAGTCTTTAACAAAACTTCTGACGCGCTGGGTGGGTCTATGCGAGGTTGTCACAAGAAGCAATGGCTTCTCACAGAAGCTCAAAATAACTCAACCCATCTTAGTATTATGCTGATGAGCGGAATTGTGTAGTCAAAAACAATCTAAAACCATTGCATGAATTTATATGATTATTTTTCAGTCTTAGAATAATTCTGTTTATTCCTCACGCACTATTATTTTAGGGAAATGCTTGTTAAGGCCTGTTCTGGGGACATAAGCACCCCCAGCCCACACCATACCACACTTTGTGCAAGTCCATATTCCAACACTAATTCTCTTTACGTGGCCTTGCGTCCCACAGAAAGGACACAAATGATCCGCATATCTACGTTCCATAACGTCGCGCCAACGCTTCCGTAGTGTAGATCCGTATCGTGGGCCGAATCTCCCAGCTATGCCGACAACGCGTGTCCGCCTAGCCATTGTATGCACCCACAACGGATCAGCTACTGGTAGAGGCTATTAAAAAGTCCCGTTAATTAGAAAGTCATGTTGCTATCTAGGTATGCCCAGAGTAATGCATGAGCGAGAGTATCCTAGTGCCTCTCATTACTGTCTTCATTGTTGAGTACTTCCTCGTGGATAATCTCTTCTACTACCTCCTCCCGCTCTTTACTTGGCAAGGGTCGTGGCAATTCGGCTTCCGGCTTCTGGGCTTTCTCGCTTTCGCCTAATTTCTTTTCTAGCTCTAGCCTATAAGGCTCAACGAATTTCTTCAAAGCTTCAAAGTAGACAGATGCCTTCCTCAAGGCTAGGCTGACAGCCCTTAATACCTCATCATAGGTCAAGTATCCAGTTCCACCAGTCTTCTGAATACCAGCAACACGCCCATCATCACTTACAGCAACTACAAGCCTTGTGTCGGCAACCTCCTCTTCTTCATATGTTGGGTCAACAATGAGCTTACTAGCTAGTTTTGCTATAGCGACAGTTACTACTCTATGGTTGATAGGCAACAAACTAGTATACCTAGAACGATCAACCACATAGCCCTCTTCAACCTTTACTGCTTGAGGTACTCTCGTAGTCATAAGTGCTGCCATCGAGGCTAAGGCTGATGCATCAAACAAGTTACCATCATGGTTTAAGACGTAAATATCAACATAAATACGCCATACATGCTTACCAGGTTCAAGAACTAGTTTATCTAAAGCTACAGCCTTAATCTCTCTAAGACTTCTATCAATTACACGTGCGAGTTCAATAGCGTTCTCATCAGGAGGTCCTGGTTCAAACGTTGGCGATGCGAGCGGCACAAACTCCGCATTGATTACTAATACGCCTTCGTTAGGAGTATCAGGAAATGGTGGAACAATATCCATCTTAACTCCTACAAGAACCATAGTTTCTCCTAGCTTAACCAGCGCTGAACCCTCTGCTCGCTCAATATAGCCCGGCTCTATCTTTATCTCTCGTATGTCATCGAGCTTGCGTCCATCAAGCCGTACTCCTCTGGTGAGTAAGACTTCCATAGTGTGCCTCTTGAGTTTGGGCACTACGATACTTGTTGAAGGTGTTAAACTCATGTAATCTCACCCCCTTAACTACCAACACTAACATATTTCTTGCGAAGAGCGTCTTTTTGGAGTTTATATATTGTATTTATGCCCTTCACAGCTAACTCCATGGCTTTAGTGAACTCCTCATGGGTCATTACACCATTAAGCTGGAGCAGTAGGACTCTGTTAAGATTAGGTGCCATCGCAACAGGCATGTCAGCTTCGGCATAGTTGTCTTCTATTTCATCAATATCCAATACTATCACACCATCAACTTTACCTACGGCAACAGCTGCAACTAAGTCACGCATAGCTATACCAGCATCAGCTAACGCCAGGCTTGCAGCTGTTAGGGCCGCAGTCCTTGTACCACCATCAGACTGCAAAACCTCCATGTAGACATCTATCGTGGTTCGAGGGAACAGCTCTGTTAAAACCACAGCCTCTAGAGCCTCACGTATAACTTTTGACAACTCTATCTCCCGCCTAGTTGGTGCAGGCGTCTTTCTTTCCTCTGTCGAGAACGGTGCCATGTGGTATCGACAACGTATTACCGCTCTATCGGGCAAAGCTACATGGCGCGGGACAGCCTCACGCGGCCCGTAAACAGCTGCAATAACACGTGTTCCGCCGTACTCTACTAATGCTGAGCCATCCGCATTGGATAGCACTCCAACCTCCATCCTTATGGGACGAAGTTGGTCCGGTGTTCTCCCATCGTGTCTTATAGCGACTTTTACTCCATCACGCTCTTCCCAGCGTATTAGAGAAGGCTTATTCTCGGATGTATGCGCCATGGTTTTATACACCTCTTCTACTCCTCTCTTCTCTAATGAAGCTTCTTACTCTCTCAGTTAAACCTGTAGTGTGGGCTTCGGCCTCTATTTTCCGTAAAGACAATACGAGGATTTCCTCTAAGTCCCTACTAGGACAACGGATCCAAATCCTACCGTTCTGGCCTACGAGTATAGAGCACCCTGTCTCCTCCATTAACATGTTAACCATTGAGCCCTTTTTACCAATAACTCTTGGCACTCTGCTAGGCTTTATCTCGACTATAGAGCCTTCACTAATCCTTCCTAGTCCTTCTCCCTTAATTGTCAACAATGGATCACGTGCTCTGTCAAAAGCTAATACTTTAGCAACTATGTAGTCGCCGACATCAAGGTATCTCTTCAAACTATCGGTAGCTGGGTTAAATGGTTTATCAAGAACTTCTTGAACAGTTAAGATGCCTTTATAGGGTGAAGCTATATCAACTTCCCAGTGTGTTATTCCGATATCCTTTATTAGACCTATAACTATGTCGCCAGGTTTGGGTATATATGCGCCCTCTAGCGGTATTATTGATACGACATACTTTCCATCCTGTTCTTCTATATCAACTAAACCTGTTATCAAAGCTATTATTCTCTTACCATATTTTTCCACAAATATTCCTCCAGGTTCGACATCGTCACCTTCAGCTATGACGTCTCCTGGAAGAACTATTGAACGCGTCTCAAAGAATAGCCTCGCCAAGCGAGATCACACCACACTAACTACTTTCACATCAATATTCCCTTTAGTAATCTTGCTTAATCTGTCAATAACTTCTTGTTGCATACCTGCAGGAATCTCTATTTCAGCCACAAGACTACCATCGGTACGCCAGTCCATATGTTTCACTTCGCCTAACTTTGCCAATACACCAGCCACTCGGCCAGAGTACTGGGGCGGAACTATTATGCGGAGTAGTGCACGTGCGATTTTTATTGGTATGATTCTACTGATTGCCTTAACTATCGTAGGCACTTGTTCTTCAACACTTTTATACAAATCCACTCCAACTCTAGCTTGCTCCATTGCAGCTTCAATCCTGGCCGGCGGGATAGGGAGTTTTGTCTTAGGATCAATGGCGTTTCTTGCTATGTAGTTTATTATTTGTCTTTTCTTGTTTTCGAGAAGCCTTCTACGCTGCTCTGCTGTTAGCTGTAAATCACCACGCCTCACAATCTCAGCAGCTATCCTAACAACGTCATCAGTACCAAAGATTTTTCTAAGAAGTTCTGGAGAAGCACGTAGGCCGCGACGTAGATCAGTGTATATAGCATCACTTATTACCATCTCTTCAAGACTGACTTCGCGACCTTGCTTATACTCGAAAGCTAGGTCAGGGTTTACTAAAACTTCAAACCTTTTTCCTGCTACCTCCAACCTCGCAACAACAGGCTCATGCTCACCTTTACTTTTTCGAGGCATACTCTTTACACACCAATTTTTTCTAGATATTTCGTAAGCTCCTCTTTAGTTAGTTTCCGGAATTTTTGTGTACGAGCCTCGACAACACCTATCTCTAGAGTCTCAGCTGTAGGCTTACCCTCCATAACCGTTGAGACGGCTTTAATACCAAGCACTATTGCATCGTCAAGACTCATATCTTCACGGTACTCTTTCTGTAGAACCTCGATTGCTTGCCCGCCACCCTGTCCAAGTCCATGCGCTTTATAACTAATATACTGGCCACTGGGCTCAGCTACGTAGAGCTTAGGGCCCGCATCATCTACACCAGCAATCATTAATGTTACACCGAAAGGTCTAACACCACCATGCTGTGTATACACTTGCATAATGTCACACACTTGCTTTACAAGATACTCTATGGGTATCTTCTCACCATAGACAAAGCGGTATTGAACTGCAAGCTGACGCGCATAATCAATGAGTATTCTTCCATCACTACCAAACCCTACAAACCCTGCACCAATATGCTCGTCTATCATGTAGACCTTCTCTAAGTGATCAAGGTCAATTAGTGGTGTTGTCTTTCTCTTCTCTGCAACAATGACAACACCTTCATTAACCCTTATACCCACCATTGTCCATCCACGTTTTGCTGCCTCCATAGCGTATTCTACTTGGAATAGTCTACCATCTGGAGAGAACATCGATGTACTACGATCATACCCCATCATTGCTGGCGGCGCGGGAAACGACATTGCGCTAACACCCTCCCAACTTTCTTGTACCTAGCATAAGCCTATGGTAAAAAGTCTTCTTTAAGCTAAACGTTCCAAACACAGTGAGCTAAACACATTTCAGACTACTGGTAGATTGTGTAAATAGAACAATACAAATTAAAGCTAAATTAATATTAAGAGTAAAGAGGAGTCGAGTCAACGCCGCCGCTGAGGAGGAGTCCGAACACTGACTATAGCGGATGAAGACTCTTCTCGCCCCCGAGGCAAAAAGCTTAAAGCATAGCAACTATGCCTTTTAGCCGCAATGATGAACGCGTCCTTCGCAGAGAACTTGATGCAGAATGAGGCCCCATTACTGAGCACCATTAATAGGTAAAATACTAAAGATTAAAGATTACAGGGCGCATAGTATTGACACACACCAAGCAGAGGATGCTTGAATTACTAAGACG
>JALTZQ010000259.1 GCA_027046105.1 Pyrodictiaceae archaeon | reverse complement strand
GGTCTTAATGTATGCTAGTAGTATTGCTGCGAAGGGTGGTCGTATCATTAGTACGTCGCCTGTCTGCTCGTCTACGTCGAACTGTGTACAGTCGGCTGTTATCCCTGCACGGAGGGTGTTGGCGACGTATGGTGCCAGTTCTCTACCCCTCATGGTGGCTGGGAAGAATATCACGTCGGGGCGGTACAGTTCCGCCATGTGCGCGATAGTCCTTGCATACACCTCTGCTATGAAGGGTTGGAGCTTCTCGCTATAAAGTACCCTTACACGGTCAGCCCCATGATATATCATCTCCATTGCTGCCTCTTCCAGCATCCTCTTGTCGTAGCCCAATAGCACGCCCTCGACGAAGGTCTGGAGCTTATCCGCTATGTAGCGTGCCGGCGTGAGCATCTGCAGGCTCGGCTCAGTGATACCCTCACCCTCCTCTACCTCGCCAACGACCCATACACCCTCAAACTCGTAGGGCTGGCGGCAGCCCCACTCGGGGCACAGCTTCTCGCAGTCAACTCTCTTCTGCTTCCTCTTCTCAACAATACTCGCCACAAACATCACCCCGCCCTGAGGCTAGAATGGGAGTACACCTTCCTCTCTCAGTTTCTCGATAAGCCATTTGACTGCCTCACGCGGATCTCCCCGGAAGACTTGGCGTTTACGTGGCACCTCTGGCATCCACGTGACCTTTGACACTATCGTAGGGCTTCCAGGCAAGCCTATACAGCGCTTATCTAGTTGCAGGACATGGTTTGACCACGTCTGTATAGGGTTCTCCATGCGCGCCCTTAGCTTATTAGATAGCCTTACTGGTCTAGGCGGGTTGCTGTGCATAGCGACTGCTATCACTGCTGGCATATCCACCTCATACCACTCCAGTCTATCCTCGAGGCGGCGGCGAACCCTCACCTTCCTAGCCTGTAGATCTACCTCCTCGACGCTATCCACGTAGTAGATGTAGGGTAGGTCTAGCCAGCTAGCTACCTGGGCTGGTACATGAGCAGTAGAGCTGTCTATAGTCTCTTGGCCAAAGAATATCAGGTCTACATCGCCTAGCCTCTCTATGGCCTTGGCTAGCACGTAGCTAGTGGCCAGAGTATCGGCGCCAGCGAACACACGATCGCTCACAAGTACAGCCTCATCGACACCCATGCCTATCACGTGCTCCAGGCCCTTGACAGCAGCTGGTGGGGCCATCGAGACGGCAATGACCTTACCCCCATACTTCTCCTTAACCTTCAGCGCCAGCTCTACAGCGTCAAGATCATGGGGGTTGACTATGCTCGGCACACCCTCACGTATCAACGTGCCAGTCTTGGGGTCAAACCTAACTGCCTGCGTGTTAGGCACCCACTTTATGCCAACAACCATTCTGAGAGCCATGAAGCCAAGTCACCCCTCTCCAGGAGACCTAAGGGGTTATGAGAAACGGAACTGTACGCCCCGACCACTCACAGGGTAATCCCACTTTATCGCGTCGTGTGGGCATATTGTTCGACATGTACCACACTCAAGGCAACCCTCATAGCTAAAGACTAGTCGGTCATCAACTGTTATGTAGCAGCCTGCCGGACATAGTAGGACACACGGCTTTGTCGCACACTTCTTACACTTCTCTGTATCCACAACTATATGTGGCCGATGATCCACATCATAGACGTTGCGTTGTAGTAGATCATCTATCCTAAGAGGTTTTTGTAGTGAAGCCTCCTGGGCTTGGCTCATAGCTTTCTCACCAACCTGTACATTGTGAAGAGGAAACTTAAGAGACCAAACCCATGCCTACGCAGAGAACCCGTGAAAGCCTCCATGGCTGTAGGAGTCTCCTTGTCGAGCTCGAATAGGGAGGCCATAGTGTCTACCAGTATGCCGGGGAGTGTTCTGAATAGCTTGGGATCCGCCATTACATCCTCTATTCCACGATGACGCTCTAGGTCTCTAACCACGAAGCTCTCGCGTAAAGGCTTCTCGTAGAGTCTCCGCAGAGTCTCTTCACTGAAAGAACCCTCCTCACGCGCCTTTGTAGCAGCTTTTGCTGCCAGATAGCCACTATAGACAGCATAGTCTACTCCACGGAATGTGAACCCCGTGTTGAGTAGTAAGCCAGCAGCATCACCAGCTATGAGTAGTCCGTGGGTTGCTAGTTTACGCGGCATAAACCTATAGCCAGACTCGATCGTGAGATGCGCAGCATACTCCATTATATCTCCATCACCCCAGTAGTGGCTGAGTAATGGGTGTAGCCTTAGCCTCTCAACAAGCTGATAGACCTCCCTTTGTGCCATACGAACAGCGTTGCCAAGATGCACCACTACACCTATACTGACGCTATCACGGTTAGTATAGATGAATGCACCGCCAGGCATGTAGTCAGTAACTTCACCTACAAGAACCCATGCAAGACCCTCACCCTTACTAAGGCCAAACCGTTGCTCGACCTTGTCCTCCCCTATCTTGATAACCTCTTTTACACCAAGTGCAACCTTCTCTGGCTCTAGCTTCTCCACTAGCCCTAGTCGTTCAAGGAGAAGCCTATTAACACCCTCAGCATCAACAACGACGTCCGCATAAACTCTATCACCACCAGCCTCTATGCCCTTAACCCTACCATCCTCAACAATGAACCGGTCCACACGTACTTCATCGACATAGATAGCACCAGCATTTACAGCCTTACCAACTATCCATGATGTGAACTCAGTAAGGTAGGTGGTGAAGCTATGTCTAGCTCTACTCTCGTACTCAAAACTAGCCATACGACCATCATGGACTAGGCTTACACGTTCACGTACAACCCAACGATGTATAGGTGCCTCTTTTTCTAGGTCTGGGAAAACCTCCCTTAACGGCCCCACATAGATTCTTCCACCAAATACTTGCTTCGATCCCGATCCACGTCCACGCTCAATTAGTAGAACTTTTAGCCCAGCTTCAGCCATCTTGTATGCTGCCGTGGCACCAGCAGGGCCAGCCCCTACAACGATGGCGTCAAACCTCGTCTCCATGGCCTTCACCAATGAGCCCGAAAAGGCTAGCCAAGGCACTATATCTATTAAAGCTGTGCCTCTTCAAAAGCACCAAGAGATTCGACAATAGGTTTACACATCGCATTAGAAATTCTAGCCAGATTATACACGGTAAAACAAGTACCAAACCATGAATAATAGTTACCACGGCAAAGGGGGGTACGTGAAGTGAAATAGGAATCCCTTGCTGAGAAGAGGTTATGTGGTGGACTCTACTGGTAGGAATAGTATTGTCTTGCCTTTCCCCGTTTTACGTGCTTCTAAGGCTGCACGATACGCTGCTTGTGACGCGAAGCTACTTCTCACAAAGGGGCCTGCAACAACTACTGGTACACCCTTCTCTCTAGCTTTTTCAGCAAGCATCCTAAACCCCTCTGGCGTCACGTAGTGTTTGACGGGAAGGTTTCGAGGAGTAGGTCTAAGGTATTGGCCCATTGTTAGAATATCAACTAGCCCCGCTACATCGCCGAACAGCTTCTCGAGATCCTCCAATTCCTCGCCAAGACCAAGCATAACCCCCGTTTTAACCACAACATCTGCTTCACGGGCGCAGCGTAGCGTTTTAAGTGATACATGGTAGGATGCTCTTGGGTCCCTTACGGTAGGGGTTAGCCTCTCCACGGTCTCTACATTATGGGCAAAAACGTCTACACCAGCCTCGACGACCTCCTCTACAAGCCTACAACTACCCCAGAAATCCGGGGTTAACACCTCAACAATAGTCCCTGGGCTTAGCTTCTTTATAGCCCTCACAGTCTCGGCAAAAACACCTGCACCACCATCTAGCAAATCATCACGATCAACACTAGTCAACACGACATAGCGTAGTCTTAAGTTAGCCACTAGACGGGCTACATTCTCTGGTTCTTTCGAGGAAGGCCTTTGTGGAAACCCGTGTTTAACAGCACAGAAGCCACACGAACGTGTACATGTGTCGCCTAGAAGCATAAAGGTGGCTTCTCCACGACCCCAGCATAACGGTAGGTTGGGACAAAGACTCTCAGAACAAACCGTGGTTACTCCACCACGTACAAGACTCGATATTGTAGCCATGGGCCTCGAAGAGCGTACACGAACCCTTAACCACCAAGGCTTACCAGTACTAGCAGGAACACGCCACTCCACCACCCACAGCCCCCAAGACACCAATGCCACTAGTAGATGCGCAAATACCCTAAAGCCTAGACAACCGCCCAAGGACCTTAGCACGAATCCGCTTCAACAACTGCTATGGCCTGGCCTGGCTTAACCGGTCCTCCCTCAGGTACAAGTAGTTCCACGACGACACCGTTGCATGGAGACTCAATCTCAAGTACAGCCTTCTCGACCTCAACTTCAGCCACCACCATACCACGTGCTACCTTGTCCCCTACCCCTACATGCCATGATGCTAGTACTCCACTCCAATCACGTGAAACCCATAGCTCACTAGGAACACGTATCTCGACACGAGCCATGAGGTGCTCCACCCCTATGGAGAGTGGTCTAGTAGCCAAGGAGGAGTCCGTGTGGCTCAGACTTAGCTGTATTGCTAGGGTATTCTATTTGTCCACTCGCGAGACCTATACTTGTAGACTAGTGCCTCAGCTATGGCCTTCTCGTCTGGATCCAACTTGTCACGGTATGGTTCTAGGTTTAGGGCTTCACTAAAACCCTCAATAAGTGCATCAATTATCGTTGCCATCTTGACTTCCCCCAGCACCTCAGTTAAGCTAATGGTATGCTTCCTCACTTGCTCTACATGCATTTTTAGTACCTGGGCCCAGAGCTGGTAATCGGCACTGACAACTAATGTACCATGCTGTAATAGCTTCCAGCCTCGTCTCCGCTGTGCGCTCCCAGAGATCTTACGCCCTCTAACCATAACAGCTGACTCGCCCCCTCTCGCATAACATAGTGGTGGGCCGCCACGATTGTAAGGACCTGCACCAACAACAGCCTCTACTCCGAGCCTTTGCAGGGCCAATGCTATACCCCTCGCTATCTTTGCCGAAGAAGACGCTAAATCATCGCCAACGAGCTCTCCCGGCGCTATGAGGGAGTATGTAACTTCCCCGTCCTCTTCGTGGATTATTACACCTCCCCCAGTGGGCCTTCTTACAAGATGCCACCCGAGAATTGAGATTAAACGCGTATCTACTGACGCTGAAAGACTCTCACCATAACCTATTGATACAGTGGTTGGACTCCACATATACAGCCTCAGTATAGGCTCATCTCCAGGCCTGTAATGTAGGAATAGAGCCTCATCGACAGCCATGTTCCAGTAGCCTGGAGAAGCACTGTCAATGATAACTCTCAGCCTATCCGCCAAGGCCATAGGCGCCTCTAGCCTAATGGAGCCTATACCACGAAGAAGGCTCGGGGCGAAAATAGTACCCGATCCCCATCGCGAAGCCTAGTATTAAGGCCTTCGAGGAAATCTATTCTCCTACCATTAACACTTATCTCAACAGGCCACTTTACCTGATCCTCCCCAGAGAGTACATGGCCACGGAACCCTGGCACAACATTCTTGTCAAGATACTCTATAAGATCCCTAATCGTGGCACCATCAGGTAGCTCTACGATAACCTCAAATCTACCAACAAGCTCATAGAACTCTTGTATGAATACGCAAGTGACGCGCAATGGAAGCACCCTCTTCCCTAACCCAGGGAGAGCCCCAGGTAATGGAGTTACCGCGGCCATGACGAGCCAAGTAGTACACGGTGGCCCCTCCTAGGGCTCCTCGTGACCAGCTTTTAGGGGCTCCCATACCCTATTGACTAGGGGACGATACAGTGAGAGTCGATGTCCTGGTAGAGCTCGAGGAGTGTAGTAGGGAAGCTATCGAGGAGGCGAGAAGGAGAGTAGCGGATGAAGTGCGGCGAGGTGTTAGAAGGATAGCGGTGGTGCTTCAAGGCCCTAGCTTTACTGAGTGCCTTGACGAGTTGAGGGGACTCCTACACGCTTTCATACAGGCTGGCATAACGGTTTATGAGTCAGAGCCACCGGGCATAGATGATAGCATACCACGTATACGGATACCCGTCGCTACACGAAGAACACCGTAGCCCCTGGCATGCCGGAATGATGGACGTGAGCCGTCTTAGCCTGAGGGGTGATGGCTGAATTGAGGCTGATTGAGCGTACGCTTGATGTGGATTTCGTGATAACTGTTGACCGTAGCCTTATGAGTAATCACCATGGCAAGGAGTTTATCGGGTTCATGACCACGGGGCCACCAATACTCTTCCCCGAAAAGATATGGATGTGGATTGCTGCACCTAAGCCAGAGGTAGACCGCTATGGTAGACCGCGATACGCGCCATATGGGCTACGTAAGATAGAAGCTGCATTACTCGATGCAGGCTACCGTGCAGCCATCATAGACCCAGACCACCTTGAACCTTACCTTGCTAGAGCAAAAGCCGTGCTAGTGGGCCACCACGACTACTTTGCCTTCAACCCTCCCAGCAGTGAATGGTGGCTACTTACCGGTATGGAGCCCGTGAATAGGCGTAGCTTCCTCCGCCTTGCCAAGAAGATAGCACGAGTGAAGAGGGAGCGTAACCCAGGACTACGCTTCATTGTTGGTGGGCCTGCTGCCTGGCAATGGCTCTATACACCCCATTACGTAGAGGAGTTCCTGGTAGACACTATTGTTGAGGGTGAGGCTGAGAAGGTTATAGTAGAGCTTGCTGAAATGATTCTTCAAGGTGAAGAACTTCCCAGATACGTGGGTATTGCTCCAGCCGATAGCCCAGACGTAGATGAAATCCCCATAATCAAGGGCGCTAGTGTGAATGGGCTAATAGAGGTTATGAGGGGTTGTCCGAGAGGTTGCAGGTTCTGTAGTGTAACTCTACGAAAACTACGCCATATACCCTTGGATCGTATAGAGGAAGAGCTGCGAGTCAATGTAGCAGCTGGTATAAAGGATGGTATCATTCACAGCGAAGACGTCCTACTCTATGGCTCACAGAGTATCATCCCCAACCCGGATGCCGTGCTCAAGCTACACAAGCTCGTCAAAAACTACTATGAAGTGATAGCTTGGAGCCATGTAGCTCTCGCAACGGTTGTTGTAGGCCAGGAGAGGTTTAAGCTCATAACTAGACTCACAGAGATAGTCATGGATGAGCACCAGGACTACATAGGTGTACAGACTGGGATAGAGACCGGATCCGAGAAGTTGGCAGAAAAGATAATGCCCGCCAAAGCGGCACCCTACCCCCCGAGCCAGTGGCCGCAGGTAGTCGAAGAAGCCTTTAGCATACTACATGAGCACAACATAGTACCAGCTGCAACTATTATCCTAGGTTTGCCTGGCGAAACACCAGAAGACGTGGCAAAGACAGTGGAGCTTGTTGAGAGACTAAAACCGTATAGATCACTAATAATACCAATGTTCTTCGTACCCTTGGGTGCTCTAAGGAGGAATGACTGGTTTAGAACAATCAACATAACCTATGAGCACGCCGAGCTCTTGTTAGCTACGTTGAGACACTCAGCCTATTGGGCTAAAGACATCCTTTCAAGCTTCTATATGCGTGGACGACGCTATGCTCCTCTAAGAATGCTATTGTCTAGGTTTGTCGACCGCGCGTTAGACTACGCTAGTACGCTTACACCAGAAAAGATACTGGACCACATAGAGAAAGTACGAGAAGAGATGGCTAAACGTGAAGAAACATGGAGAGACCCACTCACAGCTCCACTTCGAGGCCTAAAGAAGCTCATATCAGTGGGCACTTAGTCGGGGAACTACATGGCTTTAACCGATCCATCCACGGTAGCTGAGAAACTATTGAAAATCATTGAGACGGTAAAACCCGTTAGCCCCAAGGAACTCTATGCTAAAATCACGTACATTCTTGGAGAAGATAGTTCATGGGTCTCAAGACATATAGGTCTACGTTCAAGTAGGCTCCGCGAGCAACTAGCTGAAGACACACTGAGATTAATAATGGAAGGATCGAAACTCAAGGCTATTGTTGAGTCCGTAGAAAACATAGAAAAGACTCCTCAACGTAGTATACAGCCTCTAATCGTGCCAGTTAAAGACAATATCAATGTAGCTGGTGTGGCTACAAGGCTTGGAACAAGCTACTACAAAATTGTCCCTGCCAAAAACTCTGAGCCCGTT
>JALTZQ010000258.1 GCA_027046105.1 Pyrodictiaceae archaeon | reverse complement strand
TGTTGGTTCGGTTGTTGGTGTGCTTGCTACTAGGCCACTCATCCACACATATACTAGCACCGATGCAGCAATAGCGATCAGTATCAACATTACGACTGCCACAATAGGAGATAACGCTTTGAGGCTCCTCATTGGTTGTTGCCACCTCTCTATTCTACAGTTTCGACGTTTCTATAGCTCGTGTGACAGTTTTAAAACTTGTCCTAGACTGGTTATGCCCGGTCTATAAGTGTACTGTATGACAGTAGTATTGTCCATTATTATCTGTTATGATTCTGCACAATTATTGTAGATGGTGTAGAAAGTGTTGCTAAAGCCTCCTTCCCCTCTTCTCTTCTAGGGTGGTTGGTATGGTGTTTTATAATGGTGTTCTTCGCGTCCTTGTTGAGGGGCGTACCTATTATGCTTGTGGTATTTGTGGCTTAGTCTACCGTAGGCGTGAGCATGCTGAGGCTTGTCTAGAGTATTGTAGGTGTTATAGGGCTTGTAGCTTGGTGCTTGAGAGACTAGCTATTGGCCGGATAGAGCCAGGGGCAATGAAGTCGATGAGGTTAAAGTAGAGATAGGCTGGGATGCATTGTGGGTGCTAGTGTAGTCCTATCTAGATTTAATTAATTAATTTGGGGTTAGAGGGAGGCTAATGTTAGTGTAGAGGCTGGTAGCCCGGGGTTTTTGTCTTGGATGAGGAGCTTGCTAGGAGGCTAGAGTCTATCTACGAGGTCTTTCCTTGGCCTGAGGACATGGAGGCTCTTGAGGGTAGGATCCAGACTGCTTACGAGATTTTCCAAACGGTTCTAGACCATCCTTGGCTCCAAGAACTGGTCAAGGGCCGTGATGGGCTTGTTGTTGTGGATGTTTGTGGTGGTGCTGGTGTTGGCGGTGTAGGACTGGCCCGTGTTCTTATCGAGAAGGGTAAACGGGTACAGCTCTATGTTAATGATCTCCGTTCTACGGCTTTAGAGAAGGCCCGCATCCTCTCCAGGAAAGTGCTGGGGCTTGAGGCTAAAACCATACGGGCCGATGCAACGAGGATACACGAGTACATAGGGCACGCCGATATCGCGTTGGTTTATGGCTATTCGACCCCCCATTTCAATCCCTACCAGATGGTTCGGTTAGCCTCATCCCTCGCATGGATCCTTAGACCTGATGGCATACTTCTCGTTGAGGAAGGTGACCGCATATACAATGTGCTTGTAAGGGGGCGGTACGAGGACGTTCTTGCCGAGTATGCTGATGAAGACCGTATCGTGTTAACAGTGCATTCTAGCTATGAGCCCCGTACTGGCGTGTTTCGTAGAGTATTGCTTGAGCTACCAACTGGTAGGAAGGCGTTGATGGAGGTAAGATTCTGGGACATAGCTGGCACAGCAGCAATAATGTGGGCCTTCTTCGAAGACGTAGACTTCATCTCAACAAGATCATCAACCTCTGGGATGATAGTAGCCCATAAGCCTCGAGGCATACCACCGGAAAACTACAGCAAAAACCCGTCAATAACAGGGCAGTGAGCTAAAAGCCGAGATAACCATGACACTATAGCTGTATGGATAATGAGTATGGGGACCCTCTTCCACCCAGCTCCTAGGGCTCTAGAATATAGCAGTGGTAGGTTATCCTCTCCCGTA
>JALTZQ010000257.1:1137-1635 GCA_027046105.1 Pyrodictiaceae archaeon | reverse complement strand
CTACTTGGGATGGTATAGGAAGTAAGGGAATAACTGAGTATATGGGAGTAGACTTTGATAGTAGCCTATCCCTGTGCCTTAGATTATGGCCTCATAGGGATGGTACCGAGGGGTTCTTCATATGCAGGCTAAAAAGAGTAAAATAATTATCAGGAGGCTTTCAAGGGAGGAAGCTGAGAGCATAGCCGACTTTTTAAAGCAAATAGGGCTCACCAATCCCTACAACTATGATAGCATAGTGGCGCTTGAGGTTGAAGGTGGAAATTACTACGAAATATTTTACATGGAACCGAGACTACATAAGCTAGCTGTAAAGCTGGGCGCCATGTATTCTGGAGGTCTTAATATAGGCTATATTGACAGGGAGGGTTTCGTGCCGAGCTTACACTTGGCAAGAGAAGTAGCTTCACTCTGCAGGATTGGAGGGTTAAAATGCTCAATCTTAGCTCCCCGAGGTGAAGCATTATTCCTCTATGGAAAGGTAGTCTACGAGGAAAA
>JALTZQ010000257.1:0-1127 GCA_027046105.1 Pyrodictiaceae archaeon | reverse complement strand
GGATTATGAACCCCTCGGCTGGGGGCTCGGAGAAGAAGTTAGCGAGAAGAGAATTATTAGGCCTATTAAGGATCTTGGATGGTATCTTAGGAGAGGTGGGTAGCGGCATGCCTTTCAGGGAAGGCGATTTCGTGCTAATCAACTATACTACCAAGGTTGTAGATGATGGAGAAGAAAGAGTTATTGACACTACGATAGAGAAAATAGCTAAGGAAGCTGGCATCTACGATCCTAGGAGAAAATATGAGCCATATCCCGTGATTGTGGGGAAGAGTAAGCTTATTGAAGCTGTGGACGAGGCCTTGAGGTCTATGGATGTAGGCGAGAGAAGGACTATAGAGGCTCCTCCGGAAAAGGCGTATGGTCCTAGGGATCAGAGACTTGTGAGGAGAGTGCCTATAAAATACTTTGCACGATACGGAAGAGTGCCTCGTGTAGGAGAAGAGGTGGAAATGGAGGTAGAGGGGCGCGTGCTTAGAGGCAAGGTAATCAATGTTACCCAGCGCTTCGTGCATATAGACTTTAACCATCCCCTCGCCGGAAAGACTCTTAAAATAGATTTAGAAGTTGTAGAGAAGGTTGACGATGATAGGGAAAAAGCCCGTATACTTGTAGCAAGAGTCGCAGGAGTGCCTAGAGATAGCGTGAACATAGAAAAAGATGATGGGCACTTAATTATAAAGCTTCCTCCAATGATATTAGCTTTAAATGACTTAGAAGCTATATTACAGAGTGTGCTCAACGATATACAAGAGTACCTATCACCTAAAAAAGTGACCTTCACTATAGAAGTAGATTTAACGCCTAAAGAAGCCTCCGAAGGGAAGTTCAAGGATTCAGAGGAAAGTGGTGAAGCGCCACAGGAAAGTTAAGGTAGCTATAGTTCCCATTTAGAATTCAAATAACCCCTGTCTTCCTAGCTAGGGCTTCTGCAGCTTCCCTAGTCAGCCCCTTTTCTCCAAGTATAGTATACCTTTCAGGCCTTATCTTAGCGGCCAGCGTGAGAGCCTCGATGACCTCTTCTGGAGCAACTCCAAGCTCTTCAGCAGTCGTCGGAGCACCCACTCTCTTTAAAAGTCCCCTTATCTTCTTCCAGTTCTTGCCGTGAAGGTATAGCATCATTATAG
>JALTZQ010000256.1 GCA_027046105.1 Pyrodictiaceae archaeon | reverse complement strand
GAAACCCGGCGAGCCCTATTGGGAATCTCCATGGGGGCGTGGCAGGCCTGGGTGGCACATAGAGTGCAGCGTAATGTCCTCAAGATACCTTGGGGGTCAGTTCGATATACATGGTGGCGGGCAAGACCTTATATTTCCACACCACGAGAATGAGCGAGCGCAGAGCGAAGCGTACTTCGGTACTAGGCCATGGGTCAAGTATTGGCTTCATACAGGATACCTTACAATACATGGAGAGAAGATGAGTAAGAGCCTAGGCAACATAATACCCGTGAGGGAAGCACTACAAAGGTGGGAAGCCAAGACGCTGAGGTTCTGGCTATTAAGTGCACACTATAGGACTCAACTTGACTTTAGCGAAGAGGCCATAGAACAAGCGAGGACTACACTTAGGAGAATAGAAGCCGCCTATAACGATGTATTGAGGCTCATTAGGGATGCTGAGCCTGAACCAGTGCTTTCTGGCGAGAAACTAAGGGCACTCAACGAGATTTATGCTGGCTACTATGCTTTCCATGAAGCAATGAGCATGGATTTTAATACAGCAAAGGCCTTGTCTGCTGTAATGGATGTAGTACGTATAGTGAACAGTAAAGTGCTCCCATTGGAATCCTATACTCTTGCAGCAATGGCATTAAGGGTATTCAGGGAGTTCAATCACGTTTATGCCGTTCTTGAAGAAGGCAGGAAAACTGCACCAGAAGAAATACTTGTCGACAGATTAGTAGACCTCATAGTTAGAATTAGAAGTGAACTCAGATCAAAGAAGATGTATGATCTTGCAGACACTATACGTACAGAACTTGCCACACTAGGCATAAGACTTTATGATTATCCAGGTGGGAAGACTATCTGGAGGAAAGAAAGCCAGTAACGGCCTTTTTCTCTAGCTCTTAGATTTTTTGGTGCGTTCAAGAAGCCCCCTTATTCTTGTACGCAAAACATCCGGAATTACGTTAACGTTGAGCCTACTCAGCCCTTGAGCGAGAGCGTCAACATCGACATCAAGTCCTCCTCTCTCAGAAAAGCCTATGATATATACGTAAAGTACGCGCTGCCAGGAGCGGGGTAGCTCTATTTCTGCCACTGGAGACCAACCGGGCACGGGGAAGTCTAGTGTAACAATGATAGTGCCAGGTCTAAGTTCTCTCTCGAGTTTTGGCTTCAGTTTTTGGTTTACACTTGTCAGAAGATACATATACACTATATTGGCGTCGCTGAAGTTAAACTGGAAAAAGTCTGCCTTAATAACATCTATCTTAACGCTATTCGACAGGGCATTACTCTTTGCTTTTTCGACAAGATCATCTCTAATCTCTATACACCTCACGTATGCATGAGGATGATTCTTCGCTATACGTATGGCTACTTTCCCATCGCCACAACCCACATCGTAGACTACGTCTCCTCGATGTGGTTGTATTAACTTAACAAGGTAATCAAGAACTTCATCGCGTGTAGGAACCCAGGGTACTGATGGTGTATAGTCGATTCTGAACAAAACCGCCTGCCCCCACAAACTATACAGTAGTCTAGGGGTGCTTAAACGCGATTCTCTAAAGGGGGCGAGTAACCAAATTATTAAATGGCCTGCACGGGAAACCATTAATAATGAAGAGGCTATAGTAGCGAGGTAACTAATATACTCTACAAGGACTAACGTGGTGGTAGTTTGCAGGCTCCAGTGGACATTGTGGGGAAAGGGCTTCTCATAGGCATGGCTCTAATTGTTGCAGGTATTCTAGTAATAGTGATTGTAGCACTATACGGAGCTTTTAAAAGTGGTGAAGCAAAATACGGTGGTGTCATAATGATAGGCCCATTTCCATTAATATTTGGTAGTGACCGTGAAGCTCTGAAGATAGCGATTATTGGTGCAATAGTACTCATGGTTCTTGCACTTATACTGATGTTTATTCCGTCCTTACTTCTTAGAAAAGCAAGTTAGATGGCATTTTTAATATGATATTAAATGTGCTAAGACGTAACGGATTGCTGTAAGACCGACCTATACCATAATCGTGTATGGGGTGTCGTATTCGTTGGGTTATGACATAGAGGAGGTTCTAGTTTTTGCTGACAAAAAAGCTCTACGTGTTATAACCCCTTTTGCGCGTTGTGCCATACTGCTACTCCGCTTTCTCCGCAACAAACCACAAGAACTTGTTGATCTAATGGCATCACTGGAAGGATATGGCGTAAAATGTCGAGATATCAATAGGACATTAAAATATTTCAAAGAACATGGACTTGTAGAATGCAATCCAAGGTGTGTATTAACAGAGTTTGGGTCTGAATTAAGCGACTCTATACATGATATGCTTGAGAATATACGGTCGTTTACTTACAAAGTATTGGAGGGTAGTTATGAAGAAAATGATGTACTTACAGAATTACTAACACCTACAGCTAGTAGTGTGGGCCTTATAGAGGCTTACATAGAAGATCCATCTCTATTTCCACTATATCTTGCCATTCACACTTATATATCAGCTCTGTCATCAACTATTCTGTCTGTTCTGGCGCGTGCAGACCCAAGATTATTAATAACTATTAGAGTCGTTGTAGGTGTAGGATCGTGACTGGTATCATCAATACTATATGGTCTTTAAATTATGTAGATTACTAAGTCATCTAGTTTTTACATAATACTATTCGCATAGACTTTTACGTCTTTGCTTTTTTGTAAATAGATATAAGACCATCATTAATATTATATTTATTATGTTTTACAAATGAGACTTTGCATGAACTGTTTACAGTAATACTTATCAAGAACAGTTATAACATATGTTAACATGGGTGTGAACCCATGAGTGTAGATCTAAAGGTACTTTATGAAGACGAGGAACTCGTAGTAATGAAGGCCCCAACAGACGAGGAGCTAGTAGAGTTAGTCTACAAGTATATACGCAATAAAGGACGGCCAGTAACGTGGCAGGAGCTTCGTGAAGCTTTCAGCGGTATTGCAGGCGAGGATAGGTTACGTAAAGCTCTTAGCAAATTGCGCAGAGAAGGATTAGTTGTCGATTTAAGAGGTAGTAGGTATGCTACACCAGATATGCCTGGAGTTGTTGAAGAACTTGAGGAGCGGAGGCGTAAGCGGGCACTACGCGAGGCTATATCATTGGAGATAAGCTCATACTATTATGCGGGCAAGCGTAGGAAAAAGATGAGCACAGTAAGCCACAACTAGCAAAACATTTTTAATTGTAACGTTAATCCTAAACCTCTTTTTCCGTTTTAGGCTCATACTAGATTAGGGTTAAGGGTTTGGCGCGAGAAAAACCCTTACTTACAATGAAAGAAGCTGATTTTCAACACTCAAACTTACTCCTCTTAGCGAGACCATGGAGGAAGACGAGGTTTAAGGTAAAGGTTGTTGAAGGTATAGCAATACTACAGGGAGAAAATGGGGAGATAGCTGTTGTGCCGAAGGAAGAGGTGTGTAGGCTAGCTGAAAGGCTTAACCTTGAGGTTGAGGGGTATAAGTGTTAAAAAGTTAATCTAAGCTATTTTCCTCTTAGCACAAACCTTAAAAACACTCATATAGTGCCCTCCTAAGTGAGGAGGTAACCTTATCACCTGCTAATACCATGTAAGAGGTGGTTACAATGGTCATTTCAGAGAGGAAGGAGGTTAGTAGGGCTGGTATAGGCGTAGATGCTAAAGATGTTAGTAGTGAAGACTACATTGTTGGTAGGCATGTCTACGGCAATCTCTATGGTGTGAAGAGGGAGTTACTATGGGATAAGAAGTTTCTTGAGGAGACTGTACGCAAAGCCGCTGAGATAGCTAATATGCATTTGCTAGAGGTGAAAACTTGGATTATTGAAGGATTCCATGGCGGAATCTCAGTAATAGCACTCGTATTAGAGAGTCACATATCACTACACACATGGCCTGATTATAGTTATGCAACAGTTGATGTCTATACTTGTGGCGAAAAAGGCGATCCATGGAAGGCATTTAACTATATTGTGTCAAGACTAAAGCCGAAATTCTACAAGGTACACTATGCTGATCGTAGTAGCATACCCAATGCTACGGATAGGGATAAGCGTTAACTTCCTCCTTGATTCATAGTCTATATAATGTAGGTAATAATTGTCTTATATCTTATTACTGCTTATTAAGTTGAGTATTTTATGTAGCAGCATTAGGCGAAGTCATCTTAGCCATGCAGCCTATGAAGAACCGTGTTTCACTTGAGCCCCTAAGGGCCGTGAAGAAGTCGCGGCCGCCTCTGAGGCACTTCACAGCATTTCCAGGTACTTAGCACTGATAACCACTCTTCTTTGAGAAGTCTAGTATTGTCATGCTTAGAATGCGCTCACCTTTGATACGAATTATGATTTCGTTTTCAGTCATTAAGGCTTCTTCAGCGTCCTCGCTTGGGTCAGCAAAGTGTATATACAGTATATCACTTTGCTTGTCGTATTCAAACACTATTTTCTCTACATCATCTATGTAGTATTTCTTTTTGGCTTCGTTCTTTCCTTCCTCCTCGCTGGGTAGCATTTCTTCTCACCGTGCAAACTATCCTGGCTAATAGGATATATGCTATGCTGAGTAATGCGAGAATAATTGCTGCTAGCGTCTCTTGGGGCATGAATACACACCATTGATCTTATCGACATAGCTTACCACGAGGTCTCTCTCAGTCATTATGGCTCTAGGGCTTCCAGAGTCGTCGACAAGCAATATGGCATGCTCGGGGCTTGCAAATATGATCTCGGCTGCTATTGAGAGAGTCGTCGTTTCATAGTCTAATCTTGGTGCGGGGGCAGCATAATGGAGAGCTTCTCTTAATAGTACATCTGTTTGCGCATCCTTAACTATTGCGTGGAGGAGGGTGTTCATAGTCACAATGTAGTATTCATCACTATATTTTATTGGGAGTCTTCTAAATTGTAGTTCCAACATCCGCCCAAGACTCTCAATAAGAGGCTCAGCTGGCTCGCCAAAAACTATGTTATGTGAAGCATAACATCGCGCTAGCCTACTGTCATCTAGCAGGTAGAGAGCATATTCAAGTTCTGTACATGCATCAATCATTCTCCCTTCATCATTAACTACGGGTAGGAAGCCTACCCTTCTCGTAGTCATTATGAGAGCACATTGTCTCCTATCACCTAACCGAGTAACAAGTGGAGGCTTACTTGCAACTTCTATCACAGGTGTGTCTAGAAGAGGTCTTAAGTCAAACCTTTCTACTTCTCCAGCTTCTTCGAAAGCCTTAACAATGTGTGTTGCTATATCTTTAACAGAGACAACGGCTTCAAGTGCACCATCATCATTCACAATAGCTGCATGACCAATTCCTCTAGTAGCTAAGAGCCTAATAGTCTTTGCTATACTGGCTGAGGGACGTACAACTTCGTAAAAACGTTTTGTCAGTGAGGGACACCCGACATATCTGACACAATGTGCTAAGACTAATAATTAACTCCTACCCTCCTTTCCTACTATAGTTTGAGGAGGCGAGAAGACTTGTATGAAGCTGTAAAGAAACATGTACTAGAAGGAAGAGATTTCGTGGACATCATAGTCTTCGTTAAGCCTGACTCTAGGTTTACAGGACTTAGACTTGAAGCTGGTGAGCTAGTGTTCTATACCGAGGAGCCACCTATTGAGGGTAGGGCCAACGCTAGCCTGGTAAGGTACTTATCTAGGGTGCTTGGTGTACAGACGCGTAGTATAGAGATAGTATATGGCGTTAGGTCGCGCTCTAAGAGGGTTAGAGTGAAAGGATTGGATGCTGAAACAGCTGTCTACAAGCTCATAGAGGCACTTAAGGCGTCAGAGGAATCGCAATAATAGTGGTCTTATATTCTTTTAATCGGTATCCAGGGTTGTCCTCATAGCTCCCAAGTACTCGGCCCCCGTCTAGATCCTCATGGATACATGAAAATAATTATTCTTAGTGTTCTCTAGTATTCTTAGAACCTTTTACCTCAGGCTACCCGATGTTACTTTGTCTACACGGCCTTTATATTAGGTGGTGCTGTGAGTCTATGCGGGCGGCTTATGGCTTATATAAGGTCTTGGTGTAGCTAAGGCCTAGGGGAGGCGGTTAAAGGTATGTATACAAACCGTGTGCTCTATGAGTACACGCCTCAAAGATTATTGGCCAAGGCCGTAGCTGCAGTATTGAGTAATCGCGGGGCCTCTATTGATGAGAAGTCTGTAGAGTATGTGGTCTCCGAGAGTCCGAGCCCAGAACTGGGTGATTACGGGGTACCAATAGTACGCTTTGCACGTACACATAGAATGGATCCCCATGAACTCGTGAATAGTGTCTCTGCTAAGCTCCGAGAGAACAGGGTTGTGACAAGTGTAGAGTTTGTGCGTGGCTACCTTAACATCAAAATAGACGCTATCGAAGCTGCCAAGGCCGTATTTGAGACCTATCTAAGCGAGGGAGAGGAATTCGGTCTCGTTAAGACTGAGAACCCTCTCCGTATCATAGTAGAGCATACTAGTGCCAACCCGGTCCATCCCTTACATATAGGTCATGCGCGTAATGCCAGTCTAGGCGATACCCTAGCCCGTCTTCTCCGTGCTCGTGGCCACATTGTCCAGACACGCTTCTATATAGATGATATGGGGCGCCAGGTAGCAACCGTGATTTATGGCTTTCTCCTGGCAGGCATAGACGGGGTTCCAAGAGGTGTTAAGCCAGATCACTTCATAGGGCTAGTGTACGCAATAACACACACTTTAGCCGACATAGAGACATTGAAGAGGCAGCTCGAGCGGTTAAAGCTTGAGGGCAGAGACGAGGAGTACCGTGAGAAGCTGAGAGAGCTAGACAGCCTCATAGCTGATGCTTCAAGGCTACGAGAGCGCGACCCTGCACTCTTCGACAAGATTGCCGAGGCGATAAAGAGCCGTGATGTCGAGAGGGATATCCAGGACATAATGAGAAAGTATGAGTACAGGGAAGACGAGAAAATAGTAAAGATATTCAGGAGCATAGTCGAAGAATGCCTCAGGGGGTTCCGCGAGACTCTAGAGAACCTTGCAGCAGTTCCAGAGGTGTGGGACTGGGAAAGCGACTTAACATGGAGTAGCCTTGTAGGGAAAATCCTAGAGAAGGCAGAGAAAAGCCCCTACAAGACAACCCACAAAGGCGCCCTCGCACTAAACCTACAGCCCCTACTCTCAGACCCAGCCATAAGGAGAGCTCTAGGTCTCCCCGAAGACTATGAAGTACCGCCACTAATACTGAGGAGAAGCGATGGCACAACCCTCTACACAACAAGAGACATAGCCTACACAATAAAGAAGTTCAAAGAATTCAAGGCAGATAGGGTATACAACGTCATAGCAGCTGAGCAAAGACTAGAACAGCTACAAGTACGACTAGCACTAATAGCCCTAGGCTACCGCCATGAAGGAATAAACCTAGTACACTATGCATACGAGATGGTACACCTGCCAGGCCAGAGAATGAGTGGCAGGAGAGGACGCTACATAACACTAGACGAGCTACTAGCCCAAGCAGTGGCACTAGCACGCGAGGAAGTAGAGAAGCGAAGCCCACACCTGCCAGAACAAGAGAAAGAAAAGATAGCCCGTACAGTAGGCCATGCAGCCGTGAGGTATGCACTAGTCTCAGTATCAGCATCCAAGCCAATGACATTTAACATAAGAGAAGCCTTAAACTTCGAGCGTAGCAGTGCACCCTACATACTCTACACACATGCACGCGCAGCAAACATACTAGCAAAAGCAAAGGAAAGAAACATAGACATAGACTGGGACAACATAAACTACCAAGCAGTCAACGAAAACAAGCTCCGCAGAGCCTTAATAATAAAAGCTCTAACATATCCTTACATCTTCGCAAAAGCAGCAGACGAACAACGCCCCGAAATACTTGTAGCCTACATAAACAACTTCGCAGACATATTCAACAAATGGTACGCAAGCGGCGACAGCGCAGTAAACGAGCCAGAACCCAAGAAAAGAAACCTAAAACTAGCACTCGTAACTGTATCAAAACAAATACTAGCAAACACACTACAAATCCTAGGAATAACACCGATAGAAAGAATGTAAGAAACAAAAACCCAGAACACAGACAAAACAATACATCGGGAAAAGAGGCGGGCCCGTAGCCTAGCCAGGATAGGGCGCCGGCCTTCGGAGCCGGAGATCCCGGGTTCAAATCCCGGCGGGCCCGCCACTTATAAACCCCCTATATAAGTCTTTCCCATCTCTCTAAGGTAAGACCGGGGCTTCTAGTTCAGACAAGAACCAGGA
>JALTZQ010000255.1 GCA_027046105.1 Pyrodictiaceae archaeon | reverse complement strand
AGAACTCATAATAGCGGCTATACTTGCCGAGGGCCATGTGCTCTTGGAGGGCGTACCTGGTGTTGCAAAGACGTTACTGGCACGCTCTATTGCTGAGACGTTTGATCTGGAGTTTCGACGTATACAAGCTACGCCAGACCTACTACCAACCGATATTATTGGTGCTGTAGTGTTTGATCAGGCTAGTGGCGAGTTTAGGTTTAAGCCAGGCCCAGTATTCACTAACATGCTTCTCGTAGATGAAATTAACCGTGCACCACCAAAGACACAGAGTGCTCTTCTTGAGGCTATGCAGGAGAGACAGGTTACTGTTGAGGGTAAAACACACCCACTACCAAAACCATTCATAGTAATAGCAACAATGAACCCTATCGAGATCGAGGGGACTTTTCCGTTATCGGAGGCACAGGTTGATAGATTCCTTGCACGTATAGTTATTGGTTACCCCTCACTGGAGGAAACAATAGAAATACTGAGGAGATATGATGACATAATGTCCATGAGGCTTAGACCTATAGTGACTCGTGAAGAGGTAGAGAAAGCAATAGGCCTTGCTAGGAGAGTCTACGTGGACGAGAATCTCCTTAGATACATTGCTGCCATAGTCGAGGAGACCCGCAAACACCCAATGGTGCGTCTTGGTGCATCACCTCGAGGAGCCATCGCGCTGTATACCCTCTCACGTGCTATGGCACTTGTTAGAGGGAGAAGCTACGTGACACCCGATGATGTAAAATACGTTGCTCACGCTGCTTTAAGCCATAGGATTATTTTGAGGAGTGAAGCTAGAATGAGTGGAATAATACCTGAGAACGTAATTGACGATGTTTTAGAGAAGGTTGAACCACCTTGAAAATAACCCTTACGGGTGCAGCAGCAGTAGTTACGGCTATGGCGCTTCTACTATACTCTTTTCACACTCTCAGCATACTTCATTATGCCTTAGCACTAGCCATAATTACACTCATATTCTATGACTATAGGCAAACAGTCAAAGCTACAAGTGTACTATACCGTCTCGAGGCTGAAAGAATCGTTAAACCACGGTACATAGAGGAGCAGGGTATTGTCACTGTAACACTGCGCCTATGGAATCCCACTGATAATGGTGTACCACTACTAAGGCTAACCGATAACCTACCAGTCTTTGCAGACCCAGTCACAGACACAGTTTATGACACGAATCTCCCACCAAAAATAGGGATTGAGATTGTCTACAGGGCTAGATTAACTGCACCAGGTAGACATGTATGGCGCTCAGTAATTGTACGTGTGAGTGGCCCTTTAGGCATGTTCGTGTCTGAGCATGTGGTTGAGGCAATAGATCATGTTATAGCTTTACCTCGTCGACCACGCATAGAGGTATTAGCAAAGACTGTGGAACGACTACCTGGTCTACGGCTCCATGGTAGAGCATTGCAAGGCCAGTATGATCTTGCAACCATAAGGGAATATGTGCCTGGTGATGATGCCCGTCGAATTCTTTGGAGACATTATGCACGTACACGGAAGCTCTATGTGAGGGAGGACTATGGTGAAGCACGAGCCCGCATCCTACTACTGCTTGACGCTAATCAGGATTATTGGCTACTTGGTAAGGAGCCTAATACCTTGGCACATCTCGTGCTAAGGTTGTCACGAGCTGTTATCGAGGAT
>JALTZQ010000254.1 GCA_027046105.1 Pyrodictiaceae archaeon | reverse complement strand
AACCAGATGTTGTAGAGGTACTGGGTGGTAGTAGTCACTTAGTACCGCCAGGTACTGTCCGCCTAGTGTTTCATAGAACTGTAATGCCAGAATGGGGTGAGAGTGCCCTCGACATACTTAGGACAGCTGAGAAGGGTGAGTATGATCCCTTCGTGCTTGTTCTTGAAGGCAGTGTACCTCCCGACGAAAAGGCCGGTGCACCGTCGGGCAGTGATCTATTTTGCTACGTTGGCGAAGAGGGAGGCAAGCCTATCTCTTGCCTTGAGTGGTTAAGAAGGCTGCTAAGGCGTGCAGCCGCTGTAGTTACTGTTGGGAATTGTGCAAGTTATGGTGGTGTTGCAGCTAATAAGGTTTTAGAGACAGATTTCGTCAAGAAGCTAGGCTATGATTGGTTTGAGAAATGGACTGCCTATGGCTGGAGTAAGAGCCCTACAGGTGGTGTAGGGTTCTTTGATGATCCCGTACGCGGCTTTAAGGGTCTCGTACGCCTAGTACCAGAGGCTGAGCCTTTCCGTAGATTCGTCGATGGCGAATGTAGGCCAGAGAAGCCTGGCGATCCTAATTGCCGTCCTGCCGTAGCTGTACCTGGATGCCCTGCTAATGGTAATGCACAGCTACGTGTACTTGCAAACCTGGTACTATGGGTTAAGGGTCTTCTACCACTACCAGAGCTCGATGAGTACTGGCGACCCAAATACATTTTCGGCCCAACAGTCCACGAGCAATGCCCTAGAGCAGCATGGTACGCTAGTGGCGAGTTCCGAAAATATCCCGGCGAAAATACTGCTGCATGCCTCTATGCTGTTGGCTGTAAAGGCCCCGTAAGCCATTGTCCATGGAATAAGGTTGGTTGGGTGAATGGCGTTGGAGGGCCTACACGTACTGGTGCAGTATGTATAGGCTGTACACAGCCAGGATTCACTGATAGCCTCGAACCATTCTACCAGAAGCTTCCATACGTTGAAGCCTCTGTTAAGCAGCTTGAACAAGCCACTGTTGCTACAGCAGCTGCTGTTGCTGCAGCAGGCGTCGTAGCAGGAGTATGGGCCCACTTGAGGAGTAAACAGAAGGAAAAGGATTAAGTCTTTCAAATCCTTCTTTGGAGGCGTCAATGGCATGGTTTCGGCTAAGAAGTTATGGACCATTTACCTGGTGTCGAGCCTTATAGCCTTAGCACTTGTTGCCGGCATTAGCTGGGTCATAGTTTACTACTTTGCATGGTTGCCACTAGTCCATGAAGGGTTACCTAAGCTTCCTAAATTACTTGCCGAGCTGGATTTAGCTAACACGTTGTGGTGGCGCGATGCTCTAGCAGTAGCCTTCGATATACTAATAATAGTTGTTGCAGTCATAGGCACATGGTGGTCTATCGGCCATTTTGCGGCCCTGGCTAGAGAGCAGGGGAAGTGGTGGCGATACTATCGTAGTGAGGAGTCAAAGAGGGATCAGTGGATACAAAGACTCACACTATGGCAACGCATCCAACACGTCTGGATGATAATAACATTTGTCATTTGCGCCTTTACGGGTTTCGTCATGTACCTAGGGAACAACCCATATTGGAAGGAGCTCTATGTGAGTAGAGAACTCTATGTAACACTGCATATATACTCTGGCATAGCCATGGGGATCCTTGTTATACTACACTTTGCGTACTATACTGTAAGAGGGCTACTGGCCAAGCTAGAAGGCAAATCGCTGATGAAAGAGTTCCCTATTCTCCAATTGTACACTGCCAAGTTTCTCAAGGATCTCGTAAAGAGGCTTTTATGGACGGTTACTGCACGTGTAGCATCACCAAAATTCCATAAATACAATAGTGAACAGCTCTTCGAGTACTGGGGTATCTACTGGGGTATAGCAATCCTAGGCATACCAGGCATTATAATGGCTATCTATGGTCCTGCCGTGCTCGATGGCGTGTTATGGGTGATGCACGTCAAGGAAGCTGTTCTTGCCGTTGTATTCCTCCTACTAGTCCACATAACCTATACACACTTCAACCCAACGGTCTTTCCTCTTAACACCGTCTTTATCCATGGCAAGATGCCTCTTCGGCAAGTAGAGGAAGAACATCCCGAATGGTATGAAGAATTGGCTCGAGGTGAGAGTCGTGGCAAAGCTTGAAATGATTATAGACCCCATCACCCGTATTGAGGGACACTTAGCACTTAGAGTTGTCGTCGACACCGATACAAAAAGGCCCATCAAAGAGACAGTACGCTCATATGCAACTATGTTCCGTGGCTTCGAGATATTTAGCCTCGGTCGACCACCCGAGGATTTACCACACATAACTAGCCGTTTATGTGGTGTATGTGGTGCAAGCCACGCAAATGCCGACGTCATAGCAACTGATATGGTCTACGGGGTGTCACCACACGAATTTGGTGTTGTTTTAAGGAACCTGGCATTCGCTATGACTGATCACATCTACGATCACTCGATAATACTCAATATGCTTGAAGGGCCAGACTATAGTGAATCCATAGTTTCGAAGCTCACACCTAGTGTGTGGGAGGAGGCACAGAAGACGTATGCTGAACACCGCGATATACACGGGTTCACAACCATAGCTGATATCATGAAGGCTCTGAACCCTATAACGGGCAGGATGTGGCAACTTGCTGTCCGTTTCCAGCGATATGCACGTGAAGCGGGAGTTCTAATCTATGGTAGACATAGTCATCCCTCAACACTTATCCCAGGCGGTATTTCGACTGACCTTACCAATGCTGAGTACCTGCTCATGGGCTATACGTTCCGTCTTGTCAAGCTAACCGCGTGGGTAAAGTTCAATTACCTAGTCTGGTGGGACCTACTCAGTTTCTTCGAGCAAATAGGCTATGCCGATAATGGCTTAACCTATGATCCACCAATAGCAATGAGTGTAGGGTTGTTTGAAGACCCAGAACTATATGCCAATATGGGCGATTACGTATCGTGGGAAGAGTTCTATAAAGCCATGGATGAAACAGCACAAGCAAGAACGATAAAGCCTGGTCTAGTAGTAAACGGTGAGCTGAAGACGACAAAGTATAGTGATATAAACGTTAGTACAATGGAGCATGTAGAGAGAGCTTTCTACGATGAATGGATTGATAAGATCCGAGGACTTGAATGGTATACCGAGCAAGACCCCTTAGGAAACAAACTTCTATGGGGTCATGCAGACCCTGCATATCATCCATGGAACAAGTTGACTATACCCAAGCCTGGTGTAAGAGACTGGGCTGCGAAATACACGTGGGCTACCCACGTACGCGTTGTTTGGAAGGATGGCACGATTGTGCCAGTGGAAGTTGGCCCCTATCCAAGAATGCTAATAACCTCAATGCAGAAGAGCGATTTTGGTCCAGGAAATGGTGTATTACGCGTTACACTACCGCGTGCTTGCGCTGACGAGCTGCCATCAACGGTTTGTGAGGAGATGACGTTTGAATGGAAGGTGCCAAGGAAAAGTACAACGATATACCGGCTATGGGCAAGAGCATTTAACCATGTACTCGATGTTGCCGCTGCATGGGCAAATGTTGTTAAGGCCCTAGAACTTGTACGGGCAGGCAAAGTGGAAGCCTCTAGGCCGTGGAAAGTACCACCAGGCATTACAAAGGGAGTTGGCTTTACAGAAGCACCACGTGGTAGTGTGCGTCACTGGATGATTCAGCAGGGAGGTAAAGTACTCAATATACAGATCCATGCACCGACAACTGTAAATGTAAGCCCCCAAGACAAATGGGGAATGAGCCCCTTTGAGCAAAGTGTTGCAAATACGTGGATTACAGAAGAAACTGAGCCCACTAAGTGGGAAGGCCTTGACTTCGTCCGAGCCATAAGGAGCTTTGATCCATGTCTCGCTTGTGCTGTACACATACAAGTTGTCGGCAAGAACAAGAAGATAAAGACCATAGACAAGATAGTAAAAGCCCTACACTTCTGCCCAACATAGCCGCATCCTCGCTCCTATAGTTTTTTCTGTGAAACCCTCTATCCTCCTGCCTCAGCGACAAGCCTTCGCTAGTAGCTTGATGGGAAGAGGGTTTATGGGCGAAATAGAGTTAGGTAACGTAGTAGTCCATGTGGCACGTGCTGTTCTTCGTAGAGGTTTCCCGGTGTACGTTAAACCACTTGGGCGGCAACACGTGTTTATTGAGCTTCCCGGCAAGAGGAGAGCAGTCTACAAGATACACCCAGTACTAGATGTACTTTCCAACACTATCACGGGTGTGGCCATCGCCACTACCTGGGATTATGGCGGTGTCCCAATAGCATCAATAGCCATGAGGGGGAAGCGAATAGAGTTTATAAAGCCCTACTATGCTGATTTCATTCTTGCTTTGGCCCAGTACGAGCATATGATGAGGAGTCATGAAGTCGATATTTGGCGTCTACGCGTTATGGGCTATGAGAGGATACGCATCGTAGATAATCCTCCTAAACACCTAGCTGTTTTGGCGAAAACCGGGCTTACCATAGGCTTTCTTGAGGAGACTTGCGATTACACGGTGATGGCATCAAATGTTGTTGCTATATGGGTTAATGAGTGTACTGGACGCATTGATGTTGCCTATGATTGGCAGGATAAAATGAAAGTCTTTTCGTGGAGTAAGTGGCGAGAGGTGCTTGAAGCATGGCTGAGAAAGGTCTCCGATTAAGAATAACTGGTATAGTACAAGGTGTAGGTTTTAGACCATTTATTTATCGCGTGGCAGTGTCTTCCGGAGTTAAGGGTTATGTTGTAAATCTTGGTGGAAGTGAAGTAGAAGTCTACGTCGAAGGAGACAATAATGCTTTAGTAAGGTTTCTCACAAAGTTTGTAACAGAAAAACCCCCACCATGTCGTTTAGAATCTATAGAACTTGAGGCCACAAAGCTACAAGGCTTTAGAGAGTTCATCATTCGAAGAAGTGAGAAGAGGCTAAGCAAGCGAAGTATGATACCACCCGATTTCGGTATATGTGAGGACTGTATAAGAGAGATCCTTGATCCATCCTCACGTTTCTATAGGTATCCCTGGAATAGCTGTGCGTGGTGCGGGCCACGTTTCTCAATGATGGTCACCGTGCCTTACGATCGTGAGAATACTACTATGCAGGATTTCCCGCTTTGCCCTGACTGCACAAGAGAGTACAAGGATCCATCAAGTATACGTAGATTCCATGCACAGGGTATTAGTTGTCCTAAGTGTGGGCCTAGAACCTTTGTCTATGACTCAAAAGGTAGACTTATCGATGTTGATGATCCAGTTGGGTTTATCGTTGATGCTATTGAAAGAGGACACATAGTTGCTATAAAGGGTGTTGGAGGATACCATATAGCTGCGCTAGCTACAAGTGATGATGTTGTAAGAGAGCTTCGGAGAAGGAAGAGGAGGCCAAGACAGCCTTTTGCCCTTATGGCTAGAGACTATAGTGTTGTCGAGGAGATAACTATTCCTCCGCCCGGTGCACGCTTGCTTCTAGAGTCTCCCGAGAAGCCCATAGTGATACTACCTAAGAGGCCTGGTTCAAGGGTTTCTGAGGAGGTTGCACCAGGTCTTTCAACACTTGGTGTTATGCTGCCCTATACCGGTTTCCAAGTCATGCTCCTACGAGGCTTACGTGATGGCTTTCTTATAATGACGAGCGGGAATATACATGGAAGGCCTATGTGTACTAGTCTTGACTGTGTACTCCGTGAGCTCAAGGATGTCGTAGACTATATTGTTGAGCATGAGCGTCGAATAGTGCATCGTGTCGACGATAGTGTTATAAGATTTACCGATGGTAAGCCAGTGTTTCTGCGCCGTGCACGAGGCTATGCACCACTGTGGTTAAAATCGCCAATACCTCTACCGGACAGTATAGCTGTTGGCGCCGAGCTTCAAGTCGCTGGTGCTGTAGGTTTTGAAGACAAGCTCGTCCCAACGCAGTTCATAGGTGATCTAGATGAACCTGGCCAACTAGATGATCTACAACGTGAGCTAGAATGGTTTATACAAGTTTATAAACTAAGGCCAAGAAATGTAGTTCTCGATATGCACCCCTTATACCATAATCGTGACCTCGCCCTAGAACTTGCTGAGAAGTACAATGCTGAGCTACTAGAAGTCCAGCACCACCACGCTCATGCAGCCGCAGCAATGGCGGAGTATGGGGTTGGGCTTGACTGGAAGGGTATTGCTATAACAATAGATGGGACAGGATATGGCGTCGATGGTGGGATATGGGGTGGCGAAGTACTAGAGACTTCATACACCGATTTTCAGCGCGTGGGAAGCCTTTATCCATTCTACTTGCCTGGAGGTGATACTGCTGCTAAATACCCTGTAAAACCACTCATTGCCCTACTAGCTCAGACCGGCTATGACGAGGATGAGGTAGAAGCTCTCCTAGAGAAACTCGGTCTTATAGAGGCGCTCCCCCATGGGCTCCTAGAAGTGAGGGTTACATACAAGTTAGCCAAGAGTAGGAGAGCCATCGTGACTACTAGCATGGGCCGTACCCTTGACGCCTTCTCAGCACTACTCCGTATATCGCTTGAACGTACCTATGAAGGCGAGCCAGCCATAATGCTTGAAGCACGTGCAGACTATGGAAAAGATCTCGGCTATACTCCGCCCCTAGCACACGTTGATGGAAGACTTGTTGTTGATACCCGCGCTCTACTTGAATGGGTACTAGAGAATCTTGATAAGCGCGTCGAGGATCTCGCTAGGACAATACTAGCTGGGCTTGGCAGAGCCTTAGGCGAGCTCGCGGCTAGATACCTTGAGAGGCTTGAGGGCCCTATATTCGTCTCTGGAGGAGCTGCTGTAAACACCTATATTGTCCAAGGTATTAAACAAGCACTTGCAGAGCATGATGCCACAGTTGTTATCCCTCGAAAGCTCCCTCCCGGCGATGGAGGTATCGCTGTGGGTCAACTAGTAGTTGCGGCAGCAAAGACAAGTAGCTGAACAAGTAGATAGATCTTAGGGTTTCCCGGGGGCTCTCCTAGAGAGTGTGTGGCTCTATGGTTGTTCGCTTTGGTGTTGCTCTACCAGAAGACCTTGCCAAGAAAATTGAAAGGATAGTACATGAGTTTGGGTATGGTAGTCGTTCACAATTTGTATCCGAAGCTATACGTGTCTATTCATCAATGCTCTCCCTCCTCTTCTCACGAGAAAACCTAGCAGGTATCGTAGTCGTGATACTAAAGCCTGGTCAAGACAAGCCTCTTACGCACATCCTAAGCCTAGACAACGAAGTGGTCTCCTCTATACATGTGGCACGTGCTAGCCCGAGACACGTCATAGCCTCTATCTATGTGCATGGCCCCAGTGCTGGTATTAGGAGCCTCGTGGAGAGTCTTAGGAAGCTTAGGGAAGTAGTAAATGTTATTCCTCTACTAGTACCGGTAGAGGAATAGGCCATGATATCTATGGTGGTCGGCTGCATCCTCTTAAACTAGCCTCCATGCATGCTTCGTCTATTTCCAGCCTATATCCCTTCTCATACAGTAACTTAGCTAGGAAATCAACTATACGCATACCACGTGCTATTAGCTCCTCTGAGACACCTTGCCCAAACTCATAGTTGTAGCCACGTATCCCCACGAGAAGGACTTCCGCATCAAGGATTCCAGACACGTAAGCTAACACGGCTAGTCTTGCAGGATCAATTTCATGTGGATCGATCTGCCTAATAATCTCAATTGCCTCACCATTACTTAGTTCATATGGATCAATCTTGTATAGTGCTAACCAACCACGCTCAACACGCTCATCTTCAACAACATCTATGAAGATAACTAGCTTCTTACCTGTAAAGACCCAGGCATCGCCTGGACCAAGTCTTTCTAGGGAGTATATGCAGGGATCACCTCTACTACACTTTCGCAATGCCTCAGCAAGACACGAGCCAAAGCCATCATCACCGAAGAGTCTATTGCCAACACCTATTATAGCTGCTTTGCAGTCATGACCCAATTTTATCCACAGTCCTCCTATAGGTCTCCTCCAAGCTGCCTGTCTCAAAGCTAGTTCTCAGAAGTGAGATAGCGGCATCAAGTATTCGACATAATTGGTTCTCTGCTTCACGTAATGCTTCCTCTGGTCTAGACCCTGCAATACGGGTAGCACCATAGATCCCTGCACCTATTTGTGCAAGAATCATAGAGGCTGTTACATCGACAAGGCGTTTGCTCGCTACCTCGCTCCATGCATGATTAAATGCTGATACAAAGTCTCGGAGCCATTCTGCAAGTTCACTGTTCGACATAACCCGTTCCAAGCGCTCGAGAATATCCCTACCATCACAGTTTTGATTCACAGGAGACACCCCGGCCCAAAACGAGACCAATGCGCCTACATAGGCTAGTTAAACACACAGCTTCCTACTCACATACTATCTTCGCACCGTTAAATAACTGGAGTGAGCGCACCCTAGCTGTCCACGAG
>JALTZQ010000253.1 GCA_027046105.1 Pyrodictiaceae archaeon | reverse complement strand
GTCGGCAGCAACGGTACTAGTTGATAAGGGCCTTGTAGCACCTGAGAAGGCAGCCAAGAGCCTTGATTGGCGCCTCTTTGAGCACTATGCAGGGGATGCCCTAGCTACTGCAGGCTATATCGTTGTGAAGCATGTGTACAAGCCTCCTCCCCGAGGCTTTGAAATCGATGTGCTAGCTATAGACTCTACGGGCTCGCACGGGATTGTCGTGGACTGCAAGCACTGGGAACCCAAGTATACAAGTCCGTCAAGGCTACGTCAGGTGGCAAGACAGCATCTTGAGAGGACAGCAAGGCTTGCACGATTTTGGCGTCTTGCCAGGAATAGGCCAGCTATTAAACCACGTAAACTACTACCAGTAGTGCTCGTATTACGCACAAACACACCCACTATAGTTGAAGGAGTAGTCATTGTACCAATTGCCAAGCTACGTGGCTTCATAGAAGCGGTACCCGTTCTGGTGGAGGATCCACTAGTAAGAGTCGTAGAAACCTAAGCGCCCATACTTGTTACCCCTTTGGATAAAGCCTTCAACACCCATCAACTATTTGGGGATGGTCTATAGCACTCCAGGTATAACAATGCTTAAGAGTTCACAAGTAGCTTCTTAGCCTCTTCAACAAGCCTAGGTAGGACTTCGCCCGCCTTGCCTTTAAGGAGTACATCGGTGTATGGTGTTATAGCTGTCTCCTCAACATTAACCTCTATCACAACACCGCCTATCTCCTTAATCATGCGCGGCAGTAAGCCTGCTGGCATGACGACGCCACTAGTGCCAACAACTAGGAGTCCCCGCGACGAATACGTTAACTCAACAGCTTTCTTCCACGCATTCTCTGGTAGGGGTTCACCAAACCATACGACATCCGGGCGCAGCAGTCCATTACAGCGTGGACACCGTGGTAGCTCCTCAGCCGGAACATCATCGAATACTATGCGGTAACCACAAACCGTGCATCTACCTCTACGTATACTTCCATGCAGCTCTACAACACATTTTTGGCCAGCAGCCTGGTGGAGACCATCAACATTCTGTGTTATTACACAAGAGACTATACCCATCCTTTCAAGTTCAACTAGGGCATAGTGGCCAGGATTCGGCTTAGCACGAAAGACTATGCTCATACGCCACTTATACCATTCCCACACAAGCCTGGGATCACGGTTAAATGCTTCTGGAGTTGCTAGATCTTCGGGGCGGAACCTACGCCATAAACCATCTTTTCCACGAAACGTTGGTATACCACTTTCAGCAGACATTCCAGCACCAGTCAATACTGTAAAAGGCTTATTCTCTACAAGAAGCCTAGCGGCCCTAGCGAGGGGATCCAACGCCCTATCAACCCCCACTACTCTACGTTACAACATCAATGAGGCGACGCTTCTCGAAGGCCTCACGTAGTTCACGTGCTATCCTACGCCCCATCCACATTGGTTCACTCCAGTAGAGGAAAGCATAGGGGGAGCCTAGGCCTGTGTAAACATTAGTACCCGCAACTATGCGTCCACTAAACTCGAACACAATGTACTCTAGTTTCTCCGTCACCACGCCCTCAAGACTATATGGGCCTATTATTGCTGCCTTCGTCTCTTCTTTAACGGCTCTATTAAATCTCTCACCATACTCTATGATACGGGCTAGGAGGCTTTCCCTAGCAACCACGGGGATATTAGCTACAACTACATAGGAGGGTTCAAGCCCCAACTCCTCCAGGACGCGTGGAGGGATACGTGCAAGTCCATCGACATTTGCTTCTAGCCTTAAATCCATGCCCATGACCTCTACCCTCTCCAAGAGTGGTGAGTAGAAGTAATGTGTATAAAGACGAACACCAACGACATACTCCTGTACAATAGCGTTTGAAGGGATATCCTTGTGTGAGCCACGGGTGACTAGTCGATACCCTCTACCACCCTTTGCTCCAGGCAGTTTAATGATAGCTAATCCATCAATCTCTTCGGGGCCCCTATAGGTTCGAGGTACTGGAATACCCGCTTTCTCCAACAATCTTATCTTTGATTCCCAGTTAGCCTCGATCCGTAAAAGCCACCTATTACCGAAAATGGGTAGTTCAGCGTCTTCAAGTGTATCCACTCCAACATACTCTATAAGGCTTGCATGTGGAATTAACACTGTGTTCTTCTCACGGAGAAGCCTAGTATTTCTATCCTCGAAGAGCTCACGCCACGAGTCAACGATTAAAGCTTCATCAAGGAGGTGATGAAACTTAGAGTATATAGCGTCGTAAAGCCTTTTTGTAGACAAGAGTATAGTGCATAAACCCTCAGCTTTAGCACCCAATAGTAGTTGGAGAGCTGAATGGCTAGCTGGGACACCAAGACATAAACCATTATACTCCCTGGCGAGCTCTTGCCCAATACTCGACCTGACAACCAAGACTTCATCCCCTACACAACACTACGGGGTGGGTATTCAACGGTATTCAACAATATCCGCTATGGCCCTCCCTAGAGCCAGGACTTTGAGAGCTGACTTTTTGTAGGGGTACTAGTATGGTGTTGTCACGCCTGGGTTGTGGTGGCGGTCAATCTACACGTGCTGGATAATCCGGTTCTTCATGAGCTACTATCCGTCTTGCGTAACAAAGGTACACCTCCACACCTCTTTAGATCAGTGATGGAGGAGATAGGGGTTTTCATAGGCTACGAGGTTGCAAGAGAACTCCCAACTAGTAGGGTGGTTGTGGAGACTCCACTAGGCAGGGCAGAGGCTCTACGGCCTCGTGACGAGGATGTTGTGCTTGTAGGTGTGTTGAGAGCAGCTCTCCCACTCGTTTACGGCATGGCTAGGGTGCTGCGAAGGGCTAGGATAGGGTTTGTGAGCGCCAAGAGGATAGAGTCGTCGAGGCGCAAAGTGGGAGACATGATGGTCTTTGACGTAGAAGTGTCGTACATTAACATACCGTCTGTTAGAGGGAAGCACGTATTCATTGTGGACCCCATGCTAGCTACAGCCTCAACAATAATCCAAGTAGCAAGACACGTCCACAACATGGGGCCGTTAAAGATCTCAATAGTATCAATTATATCATCAAAGCCTGGTATAGCAAGACTAGAACAAGAGCTCCCACTAGATGTAGACGTTTACACATTGGCAATCGACGAAAAACTAAATGATAAAGGCTTTATAGTGCCAGGTCTAGGTGACGCTGGCGATAGGGCATTCAACACATAACATTACCCCAACACCATGGATGGGGATGTAGTAGTGCGAACTGTAGCTAGGCCAATCCAGGGCAAACTAGTGAAAGGGCTTGGCATAGGCGGAAGATACGTCTCCCACCCCTACTATACTGATTGGTTCAAGAGGCTACTAGGTTGTACGCCATACCCAGGCACCTTAAACGTGTGGACGGATACCGATTGGCGAGAACTAGCTTCACAGTGCCGTCCAATAGTCATACCGGAAGCTAAGTGGAACGGGGTAGTGCTAGGCTCAGTATACGTGTGGAGGGCGAGGCTAGAGGAGCTAGCCGAGCTAGTTGCCCTAATAAGGCCACTAAAATCTAGGCATGAACCAGAGGTGCTAGAAATAGTTGCATGTAAAAAACTAAGACCGCACCTTAAGACAGAAAACATAATGATAATCGTTGAATGCTACTATGAACCCCCCTTCACAAATCCACCCAGACTAGTAAGAACCAATATAGAATAGGATCCCATAATACATCAATTACCCGGGGCGGCGATGAAGCCCTCTTACAGCCGAGCCGATCCCGGGGAGACTAGAATCCCGGGATGCGGTGTTTCGCCCCTAAGGAGCCGCCCAGCTTCTCTGCCCTTGGGGACCAGGAGGGGGGATGAAGTATATGCCATCGGCTGAGCTGGTGAGGAGTGACCTGGCTACGACCCTAGCCCTCGTCAGCCAAGCTAACCTCTAATCCTTCCAGGTATAGTGGTGTTCGAAGCCACTGTGGCCTTACGCCGAGCTCGCGGTGTGGAAGTCTCTGTCCAATATCAACGATGTGTATAACGTTGAAGCCGAGGTGGTGTAGTGTTTCAGCGATGTAAGCCCGGTGGCAGTTTAGCCAATAACGCTCCCTACACATAAAGGCCACTCTTCCTGGTAGTGAAGCAGCGAGCGAGACTAGTACGCCAATACCGCGGCGAAAAGTACTGGTCTCCATGTATTCTGGGTAGTAAGGTGGTTCATCCCGGAGACCGCCAAGGAGATCACCTAGCCACAAGTACTCTATACCAGCCTTTGCCAGCCTCTCCTCCATCACCTTCCTGGAGAACCAGGGTACACGGCGACTACCAGGACGACTACGCACATCAACAACAACGCGTACCCCATAGCGGCGGAGGATGCCTATGAACTCCCCTAAACCTCTACTACTATGCCCAATAGTATAGACTATGGGCCTCCTCTTACCCCCCAACTGGTCCAATGGGCTTCCCAATGAGAGTAGCCCGGGATTACGCTTAGTAAGTTCGTAGTACTATCATTGTGTATGTTCCTGCTACACCTGGTATGCCCCGAATATAGTCGATGATCTCATTTATGTCCTTCGTGGATCTAGCACGCGCCACAACAACAATATCATACTCACCCGTAACCTCATATACACGATCGACACGTGGATGACCAACTATCTTTTGCGAAACCTCTGGCACTTGTATCGGCGGCTGCGTCTTCACAAGTATTAGTGCAACTACCTCATCTGGAACATCATAGTCCAGAGTAAAGCGTTTAATGATACCAAGCTTACGGAGTCTTGCAATCCTTTTACGAACCGCTGATTCAGAAACTCCTAGCTCCTCTGCGAGGCGAGCATATGATGCACGTCCATCTCGTCTCAGTAATTCAAGCAGCTTGTAGTCTTTTTCGTCAAGCCTATGCTTTGCAGCATTACCCTGGGAAGACATGGAGACCACCCCAGACTAGTTTGGGGAGATGGTCAGCCTCCCTCCACCACTGTCCCATGACCTTGGAGAGCTGACGTGACTGGTTTCTCAACTCTACCATCAGCTATTATTACCCTACCAACACCTTCCTCGACAGCCTTCTTAGCCATCAGTATTTTGCGGTTCATTCCATACCCAACCTTTTCTGCTATAGCCTCAGCCTCGGATACCAGTATGCGTTTCAGTATTTCCCCTTCAAGGATTACACCGGGCACGTCAGTCAAGAATACTAGTTCTCTCACCTTTAACGCCATAGCGACATGGGCTGCAGCTTGATCCCCATCGACGTTAAGAAGCTCGCCCTCTGAGCCTATGGCGAGTGGGGAAATGACTACGATACGGTTAAGGTCTAGGAGCTCCTTGAGGCATGAGGCATTAACACTTGTTATCCTACCCGTAAACCCGCCAGGTATGACTTGTTTACGCCCCTTCTCATTAACTATGATGATTCTCTTCTTTCGCTCAGCTCTCAGCAAGCTACAATCAACGCCCGAGACGCCTATGGCCGGAATACCACGTGAGACTATATAGGCTGTTAACTCCTTGTTCAACTTGCCAGCCATGACCATAGTGTATACCTCTAGTTCTTCGGGCCCCGTGTACCTGCTCCGAACACCGCTTGGTGAGACAACAAAGCGGGGCTCAACACCCATTCTCTTAGAGTACTCTGTAACAATATCGCCACCACCATGGACGAAAATTACTCGTTTTGAGGCTGAAACCTCGAGAATATCGTCTAGTATCTTTTGCCTAATTGCAGGATCGGCAATTAACCTACCACCAGCCTTGACCACTACCACGTTCAAGACCATAACCCCCAGGGCATTCTAGGGGCGGAGAGGCGGATACTCTAACCCCATGGTTTCGGGGAAGCCCCTTGAAACATTGAATGCTTGAATAGCTTGTCCTGCAGCACCCTTCACGAGATTATCTATTGCAGCGAAACCTGTTACCCGTCCTACACGCTCTTCGATGGCGTAACCGACATCAGCATAATTACTACCAACAACGTATTTTGGGTCAGGGTACTTTAGGGGACCTGAAGCAACGATACGCACAAACACTTCCTTACCATACATTTCTGCAAATGCTCTAGCGACTCTCTGCCTATCAACACCCTCACGCAGCCAGCCATGAGCTGATGCAAGTACACCCCTAGTGGACGAGACAGCATGGGGTATGAGGGTAACACGAATACTATCCTTAGCCAGCAAGCTGAGTTCTTGCTCGACCTCAACAGCATGTCTATGTCCTTCAGCACTATACGGCCTTATTGCGCCTTCACGCTCCGGGTGATGGCTGCCACGATTAGGTTTTGCTCCACCCTCACTACTCGCAGCCTTAACATCAATAATGAGCCTTACTGGCTCCTCAAGAAGCCTATGCTTAACTAGTGGAGCCGTGGCAAGGATAGCAGCTGTAGCGTTACAACCCGGTGAGGCAATGAGGCGGGCTCCACGTAGCTCACTTCGATGAAGCTCTGGGAGGCCATAGGTAGCCTTCTCCAAGAGATCGGGATAAGGGTGCTCAAACCCATACCATACCCTATACGCTTCAGGGCTACGTAACCTATAATCAGCGCTCAAGTCGATGACTTGTAATCCGTGTTCAAACAACTTAGCTGTAAGGTCTAGTCCAACACCATGGGGAAGAGCAGAGAAAACAACATCAGCATTTAGGGCACGATCAAAGCTTAGCTTCTCAAAACGCTGACCATGATAGAAACCACGTAAGCTCGGATGAGCATAATGAATAGGCATACCAGCGTATTCCCGGCTCGAAACATATACCACTTCGACTTCAGGATGTAGAGCTAGTAGTCTCAGTAATTCACCACCCGTATAGCCAGAGCCACCGAGCACAGCAGCCTTCAACAAACCCTCCTCAACCCCTCAGTAAACGCGTAACACACCGGCTTGAAACCAGCACAAATAAATGTTACCTATATAACGTTTTACCGTGACAAAGGCCACGATGAAACCCTCTCTACCATCCCTAAAACGCCCATAGTGAAGGGGCTACCTCCACGCCCGGGGCTAAAACAATAAACTGCCATAGCCAGTACGGGCTCCCGTACGGGTCACGCAATAGATACGCACCAGTTCTATGCAATAACGGGTTTAAACCACGCACAAACTGAGGCTTGAATGGACGAGAAACAAGGTGTAACCGAGTCTAGCGGGGGATGCCAATGCCTACCCTGAAATGCCCAATATGTGGTGGTGTTGTAGCTGTACCAGATGATGCTATGCCAGGAGAGCTCGTAGAGCATGAGTGTGGAGTGACACTAGAGGTTTCAAGAAACCCGAATGGCGAGCTTGTCCTTAAGCCCTTTGAGGGCGTCCAGGAGGACTGGGGCGAGTAGCTGCCGCCATAAATGAGGTGTAAGTGTTTGCCACGAATAGTTTTCTTGTACGACATTGTCCGTCTTGACGAGAGAATGCTTATCGATAGACTCCGCGAAAGGAGTGAAGTAGAACTCCTCCATATCCCATCCGCAATACTCCCCCTATCCAATGAGCCCATGGTAGCAGGGGACATTGCCTTACAACGCTGTACAAGCTACTATAACGCCATTTCGTCCACTATCGCAGTTGAGTCATGGGGTTTACGCGTCATCAATAACAGTTTTGCACTAGCCATATCAGAGGATAAGGCCTGGTCTCTCGCATTAATGTCTAAGCAAGGTATCCCAGTACCCAAGACACTGCTCGCTTATAGCATTGAAGGCGCAGTTGAAGCTGCTCGTAAACTTGGGTTCCCGGTAGTCCTTAAACCCGTAATGGGTAGTTGGGGCCGCCTTGCCTCACTCGCTGTTGACGAAGAAACAGTACGCTCCATAGCTGAACACCGGGAGTACCTCGGTGGAGTCTATAGGATTCATTACATACAGGAATATGTACGCAAGCCTGGTCGAGACATACGCGCCATGTGCATTGGAGATTCCGTGCCAGTGGCGATATACCGTGAAAGTAGTCACTGGATAACAAATACCGCGCGTGGAGGAAGGGCAGTGCCAGCGAGGGTTAACGCTGAGCTCGAGGATGTAGTTCTACGTGCCTGTAAAGCGGTAGGGGTAGAGATAGGGGGCGTGGATGTTGTTGAGGATCCGGAGCGAGGCTACCTAGTATTGGAGGTCAATGCTGTACCAGAATACAAGAACATTGCTAGAGTTACTGGTGTGGATGTTGCCAACCTTATAGTAGACTACGTGGTTAGTGAGGCTAAGAGATAAGCCGATGAGGGGTATTGGTTTTGAAGCTACTACGCTACTATGGTGACCGCCGACTACGTATTGTTAAAGCGAGAATGCAGTATGTATGGGATGACAAGGGTACTCGATACCTCGATGCACACACTGGTCATGGCGTTGCTTTTCTCGGCCATAATAATCCCCGTATAGTAGATCGTCTTAGGCGGCAAGTAGAGGAGTTGATGGTGTGTAACCTTTCTTTCAAGTGTAGTGTGCAGGATGAGGTTCTCGAAAAGCTATCACATATAGCTCCACCAGGCT
>JALTZQ010000252.1 GCA_027046105.1 Pyrodictiaceae archaeon | reverse complement strand
GCCCAGATGATGATCGAGAACGAGATAGACCCCTTCTCGGGAGGGGTGAACCTGATGGTAAAGCCCAGAGGAAAGGACGTCCAGTATTTAGAGGCCATGTCGGGAGGGGAGAAGACGCTCGCAGCCCTCTCACTCATATTCGCCATACAGGACTACAAGCCCTCCCCCTTCTACTACTTCGACGAGGTGGACGCCCACCTGGACGAGGCTAACGCGAGGAAAGTGGGAGAGCTTATAAAGGAAAAGTCAAAGGAGGCCCAGTTTATAGTTGTTACTCTGAGGGAGGTGCTCGCCAGCTTTGCGGACAAGCTGATCGGGGTGTCCGCCAGAGGCGGTATCTCGAGGGTCTTCCCCGTGGAGAACCTCTCGAGCGTGATAAGGGAGGAGAAGGAAGCCTCCTGATCAGTGAGGATATACCTTTTCTCCTTTAGTTATTAAAGCCCAAATAAGGTAGGCTACTTTTTCTGGAACTATTACTGTGTTTCTGTTTCCTTGCCTACTCAGGATTTCATGAAGTTCGGTTCTCACGACCGCATCCCCGGTGAGATCAAAGAGAATGTCTATCTCATCACCCAGAGCCTCGAGCATATTCCTCGCATCCTTAAAATACCCAGCTCCGGCCTCTTTAGCCTTCTCTACAGCCTCCGAGTTTTCCCTGGGCTCCGCAACAGCCACTACCTTTATGTTGTAAGGAGCTGCCTCCAAGAGGGCATCTAAGAAGACTGCACCCACTCTGCCGAGACCTGCAATAGCTACTTTTATCTTCCTCATATCAGCCTCCTATCTCCTGGTAATGCATGTTTATTAAGCTTATGAGCTTGCCACTAGTCCTTTGAAATATCCTTTCTTGCAATAAGATCTTGTACCTTACTTTTGAAAACTTTAAAAATTTTTCTATTTTCTTAAAAACCAGGTCCTTGTTATCCAGATCGAGGATAACGTCAATTGTTCTACCACCAGAAAAGAAAAGGATTGCTTTTGAGGCTCCCAAGCCAATATGTTTGCGAATACAAGGGCAGCTCTCGGTAGAACACATAAGTATGAGGATTTTTGAAGCGAACCTGTCGAATACCTCCCTGAAAAGGGGAGGGGTATCCCCGCTTTCAGAGAGACAGACTATAAAGTCCTTTTCCTCGGAGATAAGGAGCTTAAAGCTGTTTCTATCAAGAACGGGAGGCAGGACAGCACACCTCTTTTAAGCTTGAAAAGCCGCCACGGAGGCGGCAAAGCGGGGGCAACCATACAGGGGGCAGGACAGGAGCTTAAAATTCAAGCTGAAGCCTTGCAAATATCTCATTGACTGAGGACTTGTTGTTGCCTTGATAATTTGCTTTCGCAGCGTCCCCGAGATTAGCAACGGCTCCACCGAACTCGAGGTTCATGTGCTTTCCAACGTTTGCGGTGAGTTGGACGCCGAACTCGGTTCCAAGGTTTTTGGATGTCTGACCACCTCCGATAGGCATACCCTTTACGGATCTGAATACACCCCCTATAGCTTGAGCGGATAGTTTCTCCATAAGTGGTATATCTATCTTTCCTTGAATAGTTAGAAGCCCGTACCCTTTGTTTCCAGGCTCTAGGCCAAAATCGTTTACATCAGAAGGTCCGTGGGGTGTAAAGATATAGGTGTAGGCCCAGTATCCTCCTGTTCCAAGTATGCCGTGGACGGTATGGAAACCTTTAGCATTTCCAAGAG
>JALTZQ010000251.1 GCA_027046105.1 Pyrodictiaceae archaeon | reverse complement strand
TTGATGAGCCTGGACATGAGAAGCCCCTACATCCTGGCCAAGAGCCCGCGAGGATACTTGGGTTAGCAGATGATGGTAAATCAGTAGCTTTCTCTGCTGTTCATGAAAGAGGTGTAGGTGTTTATGCTGTTAGGGGCAAGAGGCTTTGGAAGGCCGTAGATGCTCCCGGCATAGCTATGGTAACGAGTATTAGGGGTGACCTAGTAGCTGGCATAGGTATCTTCCCGCCCGAGACTAGATTGTTTAAACCCTTCACAATAGATCTCTCAACAAGTACTTTTAGGGTTCATGAACCGCCCGTGAAGGGTAATACAATAGCTATTAGGATTGCACCCGACGGCTTCCCCCTCTATGCTTTAGAGGCTGCAAGGGAAGCCATACTTTACCGGCTTGATCCAGATTCCGGTAAAAGTAGTGCAATAGAGCTACAGGGCATGTTGAAGGCGTTTAGACCTACTAGTGTTAACTACCTAAGCTTTACTAGTGATGGCAGCCTTCTCGTAGTGGCTAGGAGAAGAGGTAGAAGCAAGGTCTTTATCGACAATGAACCCCTAGATCTACCGGAGGGTATGCATGGAGCAGCAGTTGAGTGGAGAGACGAAATAGCAGTAACACATTCGAGTAAAACAACGCCTACTCGCATAGTAGCAGTAAAGCCTGGAGAAAAGGGTTGGAGGACTGTACTTGAAGGTGAAAAGCCTAAATGGCTTTCTGAGGTATTCGGTGAAACCGGTTATGCCGAACCTACTAGTAGTGATGGATCAAAGGTCCCAACCCTCTATCTAGAGTCTGGTAGAGCAGGCAAACCAGGCCCAACAGTAATTCTAGTCCATGGAGGCCCCTTTGCCGAAGACACTGACACATGGGACATCTTTGCCGCAGCACTTGCAGCAGCAGGCTTCCACGTAGTTCAACCCAATTACCGTGGAAGCCTAGGTTACGGTGTTGAATGGACTGAGAAAATAATCGGGGACCCATGTGGCGCTGAGCTAAGCGATGTACTCGCAGCTACCAAGTGGGCCCTAGAGGCCGGGTTGGCAAACCACGTCTACATAATGGGCTATAGCTATGGTGGCTACCTAACCCTATGTGCCCTAACCCAGGCACCCGGGATGTTTAGAGCAGGTGTAGCAGGGGCCTCAGTAACCGATTGGGAGGAAATGTACGAACTCAGTGATCCAGCATTCAAACAGTTCATAGAAATGTTGTTTGCAGGGAAAAGGGAACTGTGGAGAGAAAGAAGCCCTATAACACATATTGATAAACTGAGCGAGCCGCTAGCAATGATACATCCATTGAACGATACAAGGACTCCACTAAAACCCGTACTCAAATTCGTGGAGAAAGCTTCAGAGAAGGGGAAGAGTATAGAACTCCACGTAGCCCCCGACATGGGACACGTAGTTAACACTGTCGAGGATGCAGTCAAAATACTACTACCAGCACTACTCTTCCTAGTAAGGATGAAGGGAAAGGAGGAATAAGTAGCTAGACCCCCAAGTGAGAAGAAAATGCCTCTTAACCTATACTAGATAATGTCATGCAACGTTTACTACATTAGATGTCAACGGGCAAGATCCTCCAATGTAGCTGCTAATCCAGCTACTTGCTATTATCGCTATCCGTACACTGTTCTAGCTGGAATATATCTTCTACTCTTAGGTTGAAGTATCTCGCTATACGGAGAGCTAGTTTTAGTGA
>JALTZQ010000250.1 GCA_027046105.1 Pyrodictiaceae archaeon | reverse complement strand
GGCCAGTTATGTTGGGGCTCCACTCATAGACGCCAAACCATAACACGCGATCCCCTACTATGAGGGATACATTTACTTCATCCAATGGTGTAGGCATAACAGTCATTGTACCTTTAGGTGTAGGAGGATAGTAGAGCTTGTAGAGTGTTATGTTGGCCTTAAGAGAGGTATAGGTGATGTTAAAGTCTAGGGACTCGGTTTTGAAGGGTAGGGCTATGCGGGTATCGGCGCTAAAAAGAGTCAAGCTAACGAGTGTGACGAATACTAGTAGTATAAAGTAGTAGCGTATCCTGCGTCTAAGCCTACGCCTAAGCTCCTTAATCTCGTTCCTACTACGTCTCAAGGCCTTATCTCCTCAGTCTTGGATTCACAATTTCGTCTAGCGCTAGCCCTATCAGCATGAAGCCTAGTGATATCGATATTAGCCCTATTATTGGTGGCATGAACCACCACCAGGCATTGTTTAGGAAACCGCCACCCCAGTAAGCTTCAGCAATCATTCTACCCCATGTTGGGGCTTCAGGGTCACCGAAGCCTATCAACTGGATGCCAGCTTCGAAGGCTATAACACCAGGTACACCTACAACGATGCCGTAGACGAGGTAGGGTATGACTTGTGGTGCAATATACTTAATCATTATCCATAGGTCGCTAGCGCCTATAGCCTTTGCAGCCATTACGTAAAGGTTCTCTCTTATTGATGCAGTCCAGTGCCTAACGGTTCTAGCTATGCCTGGCCAAGCCAATACTATCAACACTAGGTATACTACAAATAGTGTTCGCCCAAACACTATACCCGCGACCATAACCATGGGTAGTAGAGGGACGAAGTATACTAGGTCTATTATGAATGTTAGAACATGATCAGTTAGTGATCCAATCCTATAGCCAGCAGCTAAGCCAAAGATAAGGCCCAGTAACACTATGGCGGTTGAAACCAGGAGGCCTAGTGCTACAGCGGATCTAGCGCCATAGACGAATTGTGACCACACATCAGCACCCATATAGTTTGTGCCTAGAATGCCAAAGGCCTCACCCTTAATGAACACATCAACCGGCTTCACTACGATCTTTAAACCGGCGTCATCAGAGCAACGTAGCATGAAGTCCATTGGGTTACAATAATAGGTTACATTCACCATAACGGTAAGCCTTGTATCCTTCTCCAACAATATTTCCTTAGCAGCATTAACACCCTCTATAAGCCCAGACATAGTCTTTGGGTCAAAATAGGGCTGGATCCTATTAAGTATAGGGTTTGGTAGTGCAACTGAGACAGATCGGTTCAATGGTTCATTTAGGTAAGGTCTTAGCACGAATATCTTGGTTCTAACCTCGTTATGGAATACATAGATACCCTTCGGAATAGTCAGGTTATCGCCTATCTCGAGCTTCTCCCCCTTCCTGATAATGTCTACATTCAATGCTGTGAAAATCACGTTATACCAAGGCATTTCCTTAGACACGTTAACTGTGTAGTACCATGAGTCGAAGCTCATTGACTTAGCAGGCCGGTATGGGTAATAGAGTAGGTCCTTTGCTATGAGGCTTACATTAGCCTCGCCAGCCCCTCTGATTACTAGCTCAAAGCCTCCCTCTTCAAGTTTACGGAATTGTACTTGGACTTCCCCGGTCTTTGTTATATTGGCTAGCTCGAAATCCCTAAACACATGCCTCATATTCCTAGGGACATCAGGTGGTGCGAGCCATTCGGGCATTGCAAAGTCGGCTGCAAGACCAGTCTCACTATACGGGTACTGAGTTATTACATCAGCTAATGCCCCTAGGATGACGTAGAACATTATTATTACTATACCGGCTACTGCAACCTTCTTACGTAGCACGAGTTTGGCATTCTCAATTAGGCTTTTTAAGGCGTCACTTCCACGCCCAAGTCTTGATCCTCTCATTCTCCGTGACACGGGCTATCACCTACCCCTCATTCTAACCCTTGGGTCTAAGAGCATGAGGAGGGCTTCAGCCAAGAGTAGTGATATGACGATGAGAAACGCTGATATGACGAAGAACGCCGTCATTAGTGGGAAGTCCCAGTTTAGGAATGCCTGGTAGGCTAGGTAGGCTATTCCAGGCCAGTTACCAACTATCTCGAAGATGATGGCACCACCAAATATACCGGGTATGGCATAGGCTAACTGTACGAGTAGCGGAGGCCTCACATTAGGTATAATGTGCCTCCTAAGTATCTCTCTAGCACTCAATCCTTTAGCTTGAGCGGTTATGGCGTAATCGCTTCCCAGTTCACCAACAACTATTTGTCTTATGAAGTATATCCAGGGACCAGTCCATGCGAGAACTCCTGCAAGTATGAGTGGGGCCATATACCATAACAAGTACTTGAACGCCTCCCAATCCATCACGGTTACCTCTGGAGGCTTAATGGGTAGTGGAAACACGTAGGTATCCCACATCCTCTTCGGGAGGTATGCTAGGAAGTAGTAGATTAGCAGGAGTATCAGCCATGAGGGAACTATGTATGAGACTATGCCAAGCTGTGTTATAAGCGCATCTAGCCTACGGCCACGATGCTGTGCACTTACGATACCCAAGTAGTAGCCTATGACTATGGGTAGGATCGTCAATATAGTGTATAGGGATAACGTGTAGGGCAGTCTAAGTGCAATCTCCTCTATGACCGGTCTCTGAGTATAAATCGATACACCAAAGTTGAACACTAGTGTATTCGTCATGTAGAGTATAAACTGGTCTGGAAACAATGGCTTATCAAGCCCAAACCTCCTCATCGTCTCGTTTATCCAGAGGTTAAAGCGTGGATCCTCCTGTGTTCTACGCAGCGCCGCTATAACCGGGTCGGCCATAGGATTACCGCCGGCAGCTAGAACTGGCAACACTCTTATCACGATAAAGTACACTGCAATGATCGTGACATAGGTGATAGCCATACGTAAAGCTAGTTTCAGCAAATGCGTACCAGCAGACACGGTAGGGCCACCTTGCTAACGGCCCACCAACATATAGCCAAGCATCAAAGCCATTTTTAAAACATAACGGATAGGCAAGGAGACCTTGCAATCCACGAGTGCTTGTAGCCCTCCTACTAGAGAATTCTCCACAGGCAAGTGGGTTGAGTAGAAGCGTCTACACGAAAGTAATTAATTATTGATAAAAAAGCACTTAGACCATGGATGCCCAGAAATCCTGGCTCCCTTTAGCTCCTTGGCCTGGCAAGTACCAGTCCTACTATGGCTAGTATTAGTGCTAGCGCTGATATACCCATGATGGCGGCAGACATGTCGGCTGCAGGCTGTATCTCTGGTGCAGGTGTAATCTCTACTGTTGGCGTCTTTACGCTAACCTCGGGCGTTTTCACTGTAGGTTTACCAGGCATTACAACCTCTACTGCTGGTAGTCCAGGCACCTCTATCTTCTCAACCTTGGCTACTACAGGTGCTGGGCCTACAGGCTCCGCTACGGCTCCAACAGCAATGGTTTCTACAGCCTTATTAGCGACCTTCCACATCATGACCGGCATTGAAGCCTCTATGACAACCTGGTAGACTCCAGCAGGTAGTCCTGGTACCGCGACTTCATAGACACCGCCACCTACATGGCTACCGGTTAATGGGCCTATAGTGCGTGGTCCAATGACCGTTACTTTCACTTCGCCGTTTGTCACTTTAGCACCATACCAGTCGGTGAGTGTTACTCTTACCGTGAATGGCTCACCTTCGTCAACTTTCTCAGGTAGTTCTATGGAGGCGAAGTGTACGGTTCTCTCTGGGTGTCTCCAGATGTATTCTGGGTACCATACGAACTCTGCGTAGGCTATCTCTCTCTTGATTAGCACGAATGGTCCTTGACCAATCAGTGCTGTTAATCCAGGCTTAGTTGGGTGTGGTAGTAGTGATGGGTCTTCGAGTGGGTTGGATAGTTTCTCGAATACGTGCTTTGGCAATACTCTGGTCTCAGTAATGCTGTATATGTCTATCCAGCCATAATCCTTTAATACTATCTCTACTGTAGTCTCATTGACAGCTTCTATAGATATTATGTTGTCGACCCATGGGTCGTAGTATCTCCTCGTCTTAAGCTCCTTACCGAATTTGACTATTGTGTACACGTAGTCCTCAGCAGTCATCTTTTCTCCATCATGCCACGTAATATTGTCGTAGAAGACTAGTGTGAATTTGTAAGCCGTCTCGCCGTTAACAGTTACTTCTTCAAGGCTCCACTCCTTTATCAGTAAGCCGACTCTGGGCTCAGCGTATATGTCGTCGGGTCTCGGTATCATGGTCCATGCATAGGCTCTACTAATTGCGGCAGACTCTGTAGCCCATAGATAGGTTGCTGGGTGTAGAGTGGTTATGTCGACTGTGAAGTAGTAGCGTAGTGTTCCTCCAAATTTCTGGTCCACAAACCTCACAGTGTTGAAGTTGAACCAGGAGTGGCCTACGGGGTCCTTTAGTGGTGGTGCATAGTCCAGTGTTAGTGAGTCACGGTCAATCCTTCCACTCCAGGCAGTGATTGCTACACCGGTGTAAACTGGTATCCACGGCACTATCTCCTTGACTAGGAGCTCTTGGGCCTTCCAAGCCCACTCTCTTGCCTCCTCAATGCTCTTGGCATAATACATCTTCTCCAAGTATTCATCGAGTACTGTGTTGTTTACTCTCCACTCGTTCCATCCTCCAGGCCTTATCTCTTTGCTGTGCCAGAAGTAGTACATGAATATCGGTGTCCTGCCGAGACCCCAACCAATGATCCAGGCCTGTGCCGTACCCGCACCAATCCTAGCGTCTAATTCTCTGCTACTGACTGGCACGATCTTTATCCTCAAGCCTATCTTTTCGGCTTCCTGCTTGAGGTACTGCGCTATCCACCAGTAAGTTGGCGATGTGGCTTCTGGCAGTGATAGTACCTCGATCTCCACTACCTTACCTCCTTCCCTAGGGTCACACCATGCAGGTTTACCATCAGGCCCTACACAGGGCTCGAAAACCTTGCTTAGAAGCTCCTTAGCCTTCTCGGGGTCGTATGGGTATAGTTTTTCGAAGTCCGCATCTGGGTTAACCCACTTACCCATTGTTGGTGGTGGTATAGTAGTACACTTGACGGCTATTCCTCTTAGAGGTGACTCCTTGATTATGAGGTCTCTATTGTAGAGGTGCGCTAGGGCCTTCCTAACCTCTGGATACTTTACGGGCCACAACTGTGTGTTGAAGTGTAGCGAGCCTAGTGACGTAAATCCGACAGTGAACACTATGTGAGCATCTGGCACGTTCTGTCTTATCCTGTCTAGATCCCTAGGTAGGACACCTACAAGGTCAAGCTCTCCTGCCTCGAAAGCTAGTATTCGCTGGTTGTAGTCCTTTATGACGGGCATTGTTATTCTATCAATGTATGGGCCATACTTGTAATACTGGTCCTCTTGTGCATAAGCCAGTGTAGACATCATTGATAGCAAGAATATGGCTAGTGTGAAAACTGTGGAAAGGTACCGGTTAACGGCCACTAGGGACCACCTCTGGAAGCTACCACGACGCAATCTCTTGATAAATTTGGGCTTTAAGTTTTTCCTCATCCCACCAGCGGTAAAGTTTAATTAACTTGTAACTATGTAGTAAACCCGACCCACACATGTCCCATGCAGGCGAGGATGGAATCATGCTTAGCCTAAGAAGCATGCGCATACCCGTAGTATTCGTACTAGTGAGCCTTATCATGTTAGCCAGCCACGCCTTAGCGCAGGAGACCGAGAAGCCCATGGTCGTAATAGAGATTGATAAAACGACTGTCTACAGAGGATATCAAAGCATAGAGGTAAAAGCATACATAATAACTGATGGAAGGCCTAGCCTAGAGAAGGCAGTAGCTACCCTAAATGCTGGTGTAAAGGTAGAGGTAGAGCTGCCGCTAGTCAGGCTAGCAGCGCCAGTCGAGGTTACGGTGGGCAATGAAACCTATACCACGAGGTATATAGCGTTAGCCAAGGTACCTGTGCCAGCTGCTGTCTCAGTCGGTATTGCTAAGCTAACGGTTACTGTTGAAGGTAGTGTAGGTAATGAAACGTTCTCCAAGACAGAAACATATGATATTAGAGTGCTTAACCAAAGACCAGTTGAGGATGCTAGGTTTACCGCTTACCTTGCACTTGAAAGAGCTATGTCGCTCCTCTACACTGCCCAGGCTCTAGGAATTGATGTAAGTGAAGAAGCCCAGGCAGTCACTGAAGCTGAGAATGCACTAAGAATGGCCGATGACAACCTCTTTGTCCGCGAAATGGTTGAGGATGCTCTGAAGACTTATGAAGATGTTAGTGCAAGCCTAGAGAGAACCATATCAAGCATCGTCGTTAAGCTATCGGGCTTTGCAGCTGAAATGGAGGAACTCGCTACAAGGATTAGAGCTATTGAAAAGAGTGTTAGCGCTTTAGAGGAGTCAACCAAGAGCCTGGCCTCAGAACTTGAGACTCTATCTAGGGACATCGGAGAATCACTTAACACGCTCAGAGAAGGCTTAGCCAATTACGGATCAACTCTTTCAAGGCTCTCAAAGTCGGTAAACGATGCTATTACGAGTCTTGCAGTCCAAGTAAATACTCTCAGCGATACTGTCTCGAAACTCTCTAGTGATACCAACAAGGCATTTGACAACCTAGCTAAGAGCATTAGCGAGATAGATTCGAAGGTTAATAGGATTGCTGAGTCACAGCAAGCCCTTGTATCCACAATGGGTGCACTACAAAACTCAATACTCGCAGTTGCAGTAATACTATTAATCATTGCAGCAATATACATGATAGTATTCAAGAGGATGGCCCAAGGCTAAAGCCCCGCCCAAACCTATTTTTGGAATTGGGATCACATGGAGTATGTTTTCTCCATTCCTTCTCCCATCTACCTAGGGATGCTCTCCTTAACGCTTCTAGGCGGTCTCCGGTTGCATTTTTAGCGTTTCACTCATCAACATAGTTGGGCTTGGTGATGCCATAGTTGGATGCTAGTATCGTGTATAAGGTGTTCCAGTCCCACCGCTCTATTCGCAGATTTAAACCTATTGATTTGCCTGAGGAGCATGTCCATTTAATCCTTGAAGCAGGTCGTAGGGCACCAACTGATGCCACCTTGCATCTCTGGAGTGCGATTAGACTAGATAGAGAGCTTAGGAAGAGAATCGCTGAGCTTATTGGTCAGCAGCATGTTGATGAAGCCGGGCTTTTCCTAGTCTTCATAGCCGACCTGTATCGTCTTGAGAGACTCCTAGAGTATCGTGGCGTGGAAATGGGTTGTGTAGATACAGCACTACTATTGTTCGCTGCTATTGATGCTGCTCTTGCAGCAGAGAACATGGCCGTCATGGCCGAGGCACTTGGGTATGGCACTTGCTTTATTGGTGGAATTCAGAACGCTGTTGAAGAGATAATCAAGATTCTAAAGCTGCCCCATAGAACATTTCCATTGTTTGGCTTAGCTATTGGTGTCCCAGCGGAGGATCCTCCAATAAGGCCTCGTCTTCCACTTAGAATGCTTGTCCACGACAACTACTATCGTGACTACACGGATACTGAGCTCGAAGAAGCATTCCGTGTCATGGCTCCTATTTCGAGGAGAGGTGATTGGCTGAGAATACTAGTACGCTACGTTGGTAAAGAGGGGTATTTCGTGGAGAGAAGCAGAATGCTATACCGCGTCTTAGAGAAGCAGGGATTCAGACTAGAATGTGGCCGCGAAGCGTAGGGAGGGTAGGCTATTGGAAAGGATTCTACTACGGGATTGCAGCTATGTTATTACCCGTGACGGTGTTATTGCTGATACAAGCATACTTGTCGAGGATGGCGTTGTCAAGGCTATTGGTGATAGACTCAGTGGCTCTTATAACGTCGTGGAGTGTCGTGGACACATAGTGTTGCCTTGCCCCTTTGACGGGTACTCTACTGGGGTTATAGGTAGGGGAGTATGTGGAGGGCTAAAGCCTAGCAAAAATGTTCATGTAGTCAAGGAGTTGCGTGTCGATGGGGAATGGCTGAAATCTCTTGGAGTAAGGGTTCAAAATAGTTGCTCGAGGGAGGAGTTCTACCGTCTACTGGTATACGCGTCGATTTCCCGCGAACAGGTGTACTTGTTTAAGCGTAGGCTAGACTTATTCCCTATTGAGGCTCTGGAAAAATATGGCGTCCTAACACCGTGCACGGTGCTATATAACCCGGTTTGGGTCTCTAGTTGGGAGCTGGGCTTGATAGCTGAGCATGGATCCATGGCCGTTCTTTCGCCTACTGGTTGGCTTAGTGAGCCCGGGGGCTTCTTTCCATTAATGGAGGCTAGAGCCAAAGACATCATAGTAGGTATTGGTAGTGGCGAAGAAGGTGCTGATGTATGGCTTGAGGCAGCTCTCCTATACTTCCAGGCAAGTAGTGTCTATGGTAAACCCCTAGATCCACGATTAGTCATCGAAGCACTTATCCATGGTTCTGCAGTGATAGCTGGTGTTGATGCAAAGCCTTATATCGAAGAGGATGCACCG
>JALTZQ010000249.1 GCA_027046105.1 Pyrodictiaceae archaeon | reverse complement strand
CTATTCTCTATTCCTTTTTTGGCATTAATAGATTTCAGGGTTATTTTAGTGCTTATTATGGTACTTTCACCTATGAACAAGACCTTAGTTTATTTACAAGAGGAAGAAGGCTTACATCTATTTCATTATCCATTATCTATGTTAATATGTGTACCGAAGGAGCCAGCTACATAGACTCTCATGATTTTGAAAGGATCTATGTCGAGTCTCCCTGATAGAATGAGTTGCCACTCCTTATGATTGCCTTATCAAGGAGCAATGCTTCTATATCTTTTGATGTTATTATTATATCCCTACCAGTAGCATTCTTCTTCGACAGCACAATGAATTTTTAGGAGAACATCGTATATCATTCGAGGGTTACTTACTGCAAATAGTAGCAAGTTTCTTCTCAGTTTACACAACGAAAATTGGTGAAAAATACTGAGATATAGACTAGTACTTAAGGATTACACTTAGAAGTTATTAAAGGTTAAAATTGAAAACAGAGCTGACTCTTTACATATTTGGATAATGTTGTTTGATGGTTTATTCCCTTTATGGGATAACTTTGAGCCATGGTACTCTCTTAAAGTCTTCATCTAAGGTAAGAATAGTGTCTATACCATAGTGTTTGCATGTTAGTGCTATTATTGCATCACTTGGCAGAAGCTTATACCTTAATACTGTCTCATAAAGCTCCTGTTCAGTATAGATGCTTGGTATTAGCCTTATGTCTAACCTTCTAATTAATTCTCTCACTGCATTAATAACCTCTCCAGGATATCCATGTTTCTTTATCCACCTCTTTATCGAGTATATTCCTTTTACACCATGCTTATGTTCTAGATAATGCATTGTTGATGTATGGATAATCTCGTTATGAACAACCATGTCAATAACGTAGTCTTCAGGATTTTCTTCTAGTAGAGTTAGGACTTGATCAGTCTTAGGTGTATTGTGGAGGATATGGTAGAGTATATTAGTGTCTAAGAAAATCAAGAGAGCCATGCCTCCTCCAGGTACCTCTCTAGCTCCTCCTCGTTGGATCTGCCTAAGATGCCGATAAGGTCTTTTAACCTCTCTCTAAGGCTTCTTTCAATCCTCACCTGAACTTCCTCGCCCTCCTTAAGCTCTACAGGCTCTAAAGGCTTCAATACACCATTCTCATACCTGACTCTAATAGCCTTAAACATATAGCTCCTACCTAACTATATGTATGGCTTTAAAGGATTAAAGCATGTTGCAGTAGAATAATTCTACCGTTGCAGAATTACTAATCATTCTCCCGACCACGTTGCAGACTCTACTTAACTTCATGCAACAGAGTGATATGGGTTTCAGTCTTCGGAGCCGGAGATCACGGGTTCAAATCCCGGGCAGGCCCGCCATATAGCATTATTTTTGTTTCAGGATAGGGTAAGGGATAAGTAGTTTTAAATAGAGTGTTTTTGGAGAAGTTGCCTAATAGTTTCTAGGAATTTTTCTAGTGATGGGTCTTGTAGGGGATGTACTTCTCCTCCTAGGTGTCTGTGGTGCGGATATGTTTGGATTTCTGGGTGATGCGGTCGGTTATCCCACCACTCCTCATAATCATAAGCTCTCAGGTAGTAACCATAGGCTACGAGATTATTTCCTTGCCAGTATTCTCGTATCACCACTATCGCATTGGCGTGAGAGATGTTTATCCTTACGTTTAAGTACTCTATGTCTTCTTCATCCATGGTATAGTGTTCAATAA
>JALTZQ010000248.1 GCA_027046105.1 Pyrodictiaceae archaeon | reverse complement strand
GTACCTGAGATAATAGGTAAAACATGGCCTCAGCAAAGAGAAATACAAAGGCGCAAGTCAGGTTATATTCTGGTAATGATTAACGGGAAGATTTCTTTTCTAAAGAAAGCGCCTTTAGTGAAGCGGGAAAAAGGAAGTAAAGAGATAAAGGGCCAGATTGCCCAGGCTGGGTGTACAAAAGGAAAAGCGAAAATAGTAAAAAGCAAAGAAGATATAAAAAAAAAAAAAAAGAAGGATATTATAGTTTCTCCCAATACTACTCCTGAGTTTATGCCTGCTTTGAAAAAGGCGGCAGCGATTATAACAGATATCGGCGGCCTCACCTGCCACGCCGCCATCGTCTCCCGCGAACTCGGCATCCCCTGCATCGTCGGCACTAAGATTGCCACACAGGTCCTCAAAGACGGCGATCTCGTGGAAGTGGATGCTGAGCGAGGGATAGTACGGCGGTTGAAAAAGAAACAAACGTAAGGATGCAAAAAGAAGGATTCTTAACACACACCAGCGAGAGCGAAATCTCTTCGCTTATGACGAGGGGACGGAGCGGGGAATAGTGCGGCGTTTAAAAAAGGAAAAAAGATAAGGATACGTCTAGCGGTATTCCAATGGGTCAATGGGAGCGACGTCCCCCGCCAACGGCGGCGGCTTGCTCCTACCGAAGGGGGGCCTGTCCCTTCGGGGAGAAGCCCCAGGGGGCCTTCCCTGCCAAGAGTGAAACAGGCAGGAAATGGTGGGAAAAGGTTGGAGAAGGGAGAAAAGTAATGATTCAATAAAATGAAGAGGTCTATCTCTGCCAAGGGTGATTTGTTTCGCCAAAGCAGCGACGTGCTTCTTTGCCTTTGCTTTTGGATTTATTCTTTTGAGGTGAAGCCCTAGCCATCAAGGGGGAGAGAAGGTGAAGCTGTAAATTGCGGACGGATGAAGTCGTAAGGGTTGACGGTGAGAGAGGGTGTGTGAGAAGATGGGATAAGATAATGTAAAGAAGCTCGTATGTTGCCGGTATTAAAAATTGTTCCTGTAATTCCCTTTATTTGCATGAGCGGAATGACATCCAACGGACTCGACGGCTTAAGAAGAAGATAGCGGCAGATGGAGTGTTGACGAATCCCCCCATTGTCACTCCCTTTTCAGGGGGAAAGAAGTACATTGTCCTTGACGGGGCAAACAGGGTTACTGCTGTATCATTACTGAGTTTGCCACATATCATCGTTCAAATAGTTGATTACAAGAAGGAGGTTATTGTGCAGACGTGGAATCATCTCGTAGAGGGAGAAGGGGTAGTACGTGATATTCTTTCTTTTCTTTCCAATAGAGAATTTTCTTCCTTTTTTCAACGAAAGGGAAACGTGATTACGTTTTCTCCTGTTCAAAAAGGTAATTTTGAAAAGATTCTGCATTTTATGAATGAACTTTATCATTTGTACCGGCACGCATCTTTTCAGAGAGTTGTTGAGAGTGGTTTTCCTCGCCGGCAAAAAGATCGGCCGAGAGGAAAGAGTATTCTTATTGTGTATCCTCCATTTCGTCAAGAAGCAATTGTGAGAGCGGTATCCTTAGGGTTGAAGGTCCCTTCTGGGATTACAAGGCACATTGTACATCGACGGGCGTTAGGTGTTGATATTTCTCTTTCTTTAATGCGCCGTAAAATATCTCTTCAAGAGAAGAATGCAATATTAACCCACATGATTAGTCGAAGGATACACAGCGGGCATGTGAGAGTATATG
>JALTZQ010000247.1 GCA_027046105.1 Pyrodictiaceae archaeon | reverse complement strand
GAATCCTCCAAGAATGAAAAGCTCCTCTTTCGCCTTTAAGTAGTTATACCTCGGAATGAGCTTCAAAGCCACGAGCTCGTAGGAGACCTTCCAGTCATCATAAGTAACGTTAACGTAGCCTATTTTTTTAGCTTCTATCACAACGCCGGAGGTTTGCGGAAGCGGTGTGAAACTCACACCCTCAAGCCTTACCTGAAGCGGAATGTTCACCAATACAAAACCGTTACTTTCAGCTGCGAGTTCGATTTTTTCGTCCAAGCTTTCGAACTTCGACTTGACGAGCTGGTAATGCTCCCACTCCTGCTCTTTGATTAAAGCGGGAACGGTCTGAGTTTGATAAACTGCCACGATTGAAATTACTAAGGCAAAAATTAAAGCAAATCCTACAAGGGGCGAAAGGGCTTTCCCATTCATACTACTCACCTTCAAATAAACCTCACGTAAAACGTTTTATTAGTTCCGTCCGGAAATTCCAGAGTTATATCCAGAGTTACTGATTCGTCATCTGGTGGACTGATCGGTAACTGGAAGTACCCATTGCTTAAGGTATACCAGACAAACGACTGAGTAAAACTCCCATCATTCCTCCACTCAAGAGTAACGTTTACTGGTTGGTTCGAGTATCCTGTGTACCCAGTTATGTAGTACGTTAGTGATTCTTCAGTTAAAGAAATAGTCGTCCTCTGATTTGGATCTGTAGAGAGAGGAGATGCGAGATCTTCATCGGATATCGCAAAGCTCGAATTTTTAAGTTTTTCAGCCAATTTCACACTCCAACTCTCGTTCGTCGATGTCGCTATTAAGTTTAACTTTCCGGAGAACGTAACATTGCAACCTGATCGCGTTGCACCAGTTGAATTCTCAACGAAGTTAAGGTACCATACGTATTCATTGCAAACACTACTGTCGAGACTGATCGTAACTTCAGCAGAATTTAACGTGAATTGCGGATTCCCGTAAAGCACGATCCTCTCGTTCCCTGAATATGTCCCTTCAGGCATGTTTATTACAATCAGATTTATTTCGTTTCTACTGTAAAGAACGCTCTCTCCGAGAATTACTCCATTGGAGAAGTAGTCTCCAAGGACCATCACTTCTTCATTTGAATCGAGGTAATGATAGTTCGGCTCGAACTCGATCGCCAATAGGTCGAGCACTATCGGTTCCGACAGAATTGGAGAAGAAATCGCAACGTTCCCGATCTTCTTGACAGTTATACTACTTGAAGTCGCGGCTGGAGTTAGCAAAAAAGGATACCTCGGATAGTTTAGGGTTAAATCAAAACTTGCTATGCTAATTCCACCATTTGCTGCGTCAACAGCTTTCTCGACGAGCTCTTCAAACTCAGACTTGAGAGAGAAGTAATGTTTAGCTTCCACGCTCTTTATCCAAGTTGGAACGAATAAGGTCTGAATTATCCCGATCATGGCAACGATTATCGCGAAAACCAACACGAATCCCAAAACCGGAGAGAGAGCGTTGTCTCTCATAACCCCACCCCCACGATGAAAGCGAACACGAACAGGCATGCGAGCATTAGGAAGATGGAGTGCTTCAAACCGGCTGAAATCGTCTCCTCGCTCATAACTCCGGCTATTATTCCGTTTACGAGGGCGTTGATTAATGAGGCGTGGTAGAAGAGGGTGGAAAGTTCATCTAAATTTGGAGGATTGAAGTAAGCTCCGGCTATTTGAGCAACAGAAAAGTTCGAGAAAACGGAGATGAAG
>JALTZQ010000246.1 GCA_027046105.1 Pyrodictiaceae archaeon | reverse complement strand
CACGCTTGAATCAATAGTAAACGAGCTGGTACCAGGATAAATAGTCCCTTCATATATCCTAACCCAATCCATGTAGGGATCCGGGAAGTTTACTATTGAGGTTAGCTCTATGTAAGCATTCTGTAATTCATTAAGCATTGCTGTGTTGTTAGGGTTCGCATAATTATCATAATAGCTACTAATGTAATTATAATCGTATACCAATGTATAGAATGGCGAGAAATAGTACAAGGGCACTACCCTCCAGTATTCAATGCCATTGACTACAACTTTATCAGCCACGTAGTGAACCATTACTGCGTCAAAGTCATACCTAACATTCAGGGGAGCATAAATAAACCCAATACTATACCAGCCATTAACAGCTGATACATAAGTGGAGCTCCACCACATTTCCAGGTATTGATCCGTGCGTCCAAAGACTATCTTACCCATAAACGTCACACCTATAATCTCATCCCCGGTCTTTACAACATTAAAGTTCACTTCAAACTCTGGCTTTGGAGGTAGCTGTTGACCATTGTATAGCATGGTTATCCTTGCTATAGGGGCCTTGTCGTAGACAAGGATTTCAGTGCCCTCTGAGTATTCGTCGGCCCAGCCGTAGACTCCCTGCGTGTAACCTGTGTCGTAGGCTAGCGTTATTATTACGTGGTCCATTGTATGCACGCCCTCAGGGAAGCCTGTGTAGACGCCCGCTGAGATCACTGCGTCCTGGGCGGTGCAGTATGATGGGAAGAAGTATGCCAGGGAGAACTTGGAGGCGAAGGCTTTCCATAGGTCGCCTATGACTCTCTGGCGGTCCTCCTCCCTCCAGTATAGGGATGGGTCTAGTAGCACCCTATCTAGCCAGAGTTGGGGTGGGTTGTAGCGTTGGTTGTAGAGGCCTGGGAAGTAGATCTCGGCGAAGCTCAGCGGGCACGGAGGCTGTGCGGGTGGAGGCGGGTTTATTGAGTCCACGCCGTCGCCGCGTGGGAGGGCCTCTTGGCTGGTGAGCTTGGCTGTTAGGGGTTGGATCTCTGAGGGTTGTATCCTTATCCCTGTCGGTGACAGCCCGGTAGCTACCTTGTCTAGTGGTATGTTTACTGGGGTGCAGTCGCTCATCTTCTCCATCTTAACCACGAGTCTTCCGGCCTCCAGGAGTGCTAGGGGGTTCTGCCTGGCTAGCTGTAGGGCCCTGGAGTGGGATCCCGTCTTGTCCCTGTAGTAGTCTAGTGTTGAGTACTTGTAAGTGGCTATGCAGATGGAGCCGTCATCCCTCACAAGGTAGGCCGTGAAGTATAGGGCGGCATACTCTATTATGCCCATCTTGGAGAGGTTGGCGAGTACCCTTGAGGCCCTGGCCTTCACGTCACTCATGTTGAAGGTGAACTTGACGGCGCGGTCCCTGCCGTCGAGGGGAACGCTCGCGTAGGCGTGGCCGCCCGGGTAGGTTATCCAAACCTGCCCCCAACCCTCCCGTATGGCCCCAGGCACCGCGACCTCCAGGGATATCATATCGCCTCTGAGGAGCGGCGTGAACAGGCTGGCTCCAGCCAATGCAGAGAGCGCAACCAACCCGAAGACTACGTAGGCAGCGGCTATTTTCCCCGCCCGAGCCAGCCAGCAGAATAAGAGAAAAACAGCCTGCCTCCACTCGCTCCCATCGGCTCCCAGCGCAGGAGTTTGAACTCCCCCTTGAACCCTGCGGACCTGCCCCGCATGAGAGAGCCGTCCTCCCCCTCATCACCGAAAGATACAACGG
>JALTZQ010000245.1:4132-8666 GCA_027046105.1 Pyrodictiaceae archaeon | reverse complement strand
ATGCAGTAGATGTAAACATGTCAATAACCAATATTGGCACCATACCAGTTAAGTTATATAGTTATGGCATTACAGGTCTAAACACAACAGCATTAGCAGCATCATTAACATTCCCGGCAGACACACAAATAGATCCAGGCGATACACACATCTATACACTACATATTGAAGTACTCCAAGAAGCTGACGAACTAAGCACCTATAGCTTTGAGGTATCAATGACATTTGCACAGTGGAACGAAGTACCTAGTGGCGGGTAACGCGTAAAACATTAACAAAATAAGGATAAGGTAAAAGAATTCAAAAGGGGGCAAATGCCTAAAAGAGGTACACCCATATGTTTTTCCCTTAAACCCTATTTAATCACCAATAACCCATAAGATATAGTCTATGTGCTCCAAAGGGGATAAAAAATGAAAAGTGTAGGAGGTATATTCATGCAGCTACTGGGAATGGTAATGTTGGTAGCGGTAGCGAGTGTGGCCTACGGGTTATGGAGCGAGCCACTATTAACAAACGTTGTAGTGCAAACTGGCGAACTGGATTGGCAGTTTGTGCCTGGAAGCCTAATACTCCTTGATAGCTGCGATTACGTAGGACCGCCAGGCTATGACTATAATGCATCACTACTACCCTCGCCTGGAGCTTATCAATTGGATAAAGATGTAGCATGTACAAGAGCAGAATTTGCAGATACTGATGGTGATGGAGACTATGATGGATTAACGATAACAATAGAAAACGCATATCCATGGTACTATACGCATGTAGCTTTCAAAGTACATAATAATGGTGATATACCATTAAAGATATGGCGTATAATACTAGATGGTCAAGAATATTATGAACTTAACGAGCAAGTGCTCCAGCAAGGAGTCGAGATAGACGTTACAGACGATGGCGAGCCGGACATCTTATTGTGGTGGGGCGATAATTTTGGTACACAGCTACATCCATGTAATTCAGCCGATATAAGCCTTGACATAACTGTGCTACAAGAAGCACCGGAGGGTGCAACACTCCAGATAACGATATCGTTCCAAGCAATAGCATGGAATGAATACGAGTCTGCAACTCCATAAAGCGTTACACATAGATAGTCGAACTGTCAAAAGCTCCTCGCCACACTATCTTTTTCCATCATCCTACCCTCTTACAGATACCCAAGAACAAGTATCATGTATAGCCATACACTGTGTTGGGATGAAGCATTGAACACAACTATTAGGAAAGATATACGCAATCTTGGTTTGACGCTATTTGCAATATTATTCATCGTAACATTTATTTTAGGATTTACTGCTCCTTCATACTCTACTCCACTGGCCATCAAGGTTTTGTTGTCAGTGATTCTATGTATATACGTTGTGATAGCTCTTTTTGGCAAAAAGGAGCCATTCCTCTCGCTAGCAGCACCAGTTGTACTTATTGTGTCAATTTACTGGTTATTAATGTTCTTTATGGGTTTTTTCACGGGTTTTTCAATAAATGCCTCTTCACCGACCATACGCATGGCTCTAATAAACACAGTGCTTTTTACTCCAATACTGGTAGCTAGAGCATTCCTTCCACTAATCATTGCCGAGAAGCTTTGGATTCGAGAATCGTACAAGCAGATGAGCATAATTATGCTTAGCATACTGGTTCAAGTGATATCGATATTAACGTTGCCAGAGCTCTTACTTGCCATGAAGTCGGGCCAATCAATGGCAAAGATTGTTGTCCAAGAAATTATCCCTCAAGCATCATTAGGCCTCGCCATAGGCGTTCTACTAAGTCTACGTGAATACCCAGCGATAGTATTCTTTGTGCTCGGTGCTCAGTCCCCATTATATGCAATGGTTATACTACCTAATCTTAATGCATGGTTTATGTCTTCGTCGCTAATATTGTTAAGTATTATTATTGCATTAACAGGCTACGTGCACTATGCTAAGCTAAGGGGAAATGGTCTCAGCTATCTAGCAGTATACAAAGTAAAGAGGAATCTACGAGAAACAATATCGACTATCGCTTTAGGCCTCATAATCATAGCAGTGATCTCGAGCGGCTATCGTCCACTAGTTGTAGTGTCTAATAGTATGTCGCCAACTATAGAAAGAGGCGATATAGTATTTGTGAGCCCAGTAAACCCTGAAGACATAGATATTGGTGATGTGATAGCATTTTACAAGAAGGAATACGGCATAATAGTTCATCGAGTAATATCGGTGCAACGAGATAATGGAACCCTTACTCTTGTAACAAAGGGTGATGCAAATAACGTAGCTGACGAACCCGTATCTTATCGGAGCATTGTAGGAAAAGTAATTGTAGTAGTACCCTCGCTAGGCAAGATAATACTATCGTTGCGTGAAACCCCATCATTAATAAATAGTTTAGTAGAGGAGTTGAAGCAGAACTTCCTTACTAAGAATAGATAGGTTTTTCGTCTATGCTTAGACCAAATATATCATGTGCTGAGTTGATACAAGTTGAGATGGAGTAAAGCAAAAATATTCCTTGTACTAACATTCATTTTTCTTTCGTTGGCCATAATAATGACACCTTTGTTACTACTAGGTACCAGTCAAGTTGTACAACAAAAGAGTACAAGGGAGGTAATACTTCAAGTGAACTTATCTGGTATAGCGGAAGTTAAAGAATCTATTTTGTTTGAGTCTACGATGGTGAAACTAAACAATGACACTTTCATTCCAGCAAAGTTGTTGGAACAGATACGTATAAGGTTTGGCTTGCCACAAGATATTCGAGTAATGAAAGGTGAGATATATACTACTTTAAATGTTGGTCGCTTCAAGGTTGATTTAGGAAAAGAGACCGTTAATGATAGAAGAGTCGAGACAGCAATAAACATGAGTACGGTTAAAGAGTACATTAAGAGTATCAAGAATGAAGCTGGAATTTCTATAACGAAGTACAAAGTAGTAATATCCTATACAGCTAGCGTTGTATTAGAAGGTGCAATGCTAGAACCACTGGTACAAAAAGTTGCAGCAAGGGCGATCATAGGTTTCGATATGGCAGAAAATGTTTACCAGATAGTGCTCCAAGCACCGGAGAAAAAGGTGCCAGTTAAAATAGGCAAAGAACCCGAGGAGCAGACTCATATCGCATATTTGAAACAGTTTGCTTTTCCTATTTTTCTTTTAGGAGTAGCAGCTTCACCTATAACAGCATTAGTTTATAGAAGAGAAAAAGCCAAAGAGAATCCATTAGAAGCATTAACAAGCAAGTATAATGATATTATCATGCTAGTCGATGATACAGGGCTTGGTAGTAAAGAAAGAGTGTATGTGAAAAATCCTTGGCGCATGGCTAATCTAGCTGAGAAAACGGGCAATCCGCTACTACTTTATAAGCCTAGTGAAGATGAATGTGCAATACTATGCGTGCCATTGGAATCAATCAATCTGTGTTCAAGACTATGTGGTTCAGCTAAGGAAGAGAACTAAAAGAGTTTAGTGGAGCAACTGTACACAATCGATATTACCGTTCTCAGTACCTCTCTTGAAGAGGTTGCTAGAAAGCTGGGGCTTCTTCCCACCCTAAAGCTACGTAGGTATATGGGTTTTGGTGTATATGTATTGATTATTCGCTCTGCCAAAAGACCACGAAGAGATACCATAGCAATAATGGCTGATATATTGAATGTCCTTGTGCATGGAGGTCCTATGAGAAAAACTAAGTTGATGAACCTTGCAAACCTTAATACTAAGAGCTTTGAACAACATGTAGAGGGAATCCTTGTTGCTTGTGGATTAATAGAGAATTTCAATACTAATAATGGCCGTAGTGAATATATAGCTACAAGTAATGGAGCTAGATTCCTCCAACTCGTTGCATTACTAGAGGATTTTCTTAGGGTCAAGCAAGAGTTGATTAATGATGTCGTTAGTGTGCGTCGCTTCCTCTTTCTAAAGCTTAGGGAAAACTATGATGTTGTTCTCGGTGGCAGAATCACGGGTAGAATAGGCATGCAGTACTATCACGACGTAATAGTCTATCGGGAGAAAAGAATAGTCGGTGTAATAGATGTTGCAGTAAATATGAGTATTGAATCACTACTCCTCTATTCTATGTTTATGCTAGTAGGCTGTCTTGATACACGTGTACCTCACTTCCTCATAGTACCCGACGAGCATGCTATGCTGATGAAGGATTTGTTGGAGGATGGTTGCCCACAGCTAGTAGTTGAAGGTTATAGTAAAGTTGATAGTATTAGTCAAAGAATGGACGACACGGGTAATTCTTAGCCTAGACCTGCTTATTTTTGAAGGCTAATGGTTATCAGCACCTTGCCCTATCTGCATCCCCCCGGGCTTTCTACCCTGGGGGCTTAAGTATTGGATCGTGGAGGTGCTTCATCCTCCATTACATCTATGGTATGTCAAGAATAATTTATGCTATTTCGCGTATGCTAATTCCTTAGCCGCTTGCAGCTCTAAGCAATCCTAGGAAAACTGGTGAAGGCTCCATAGGCCTACTCTTGACTTCTGGGTGTGGGTGCGTCCCGACAAAGAAGGGGTGTTTA
>JALTZQ010000245.1:0-4122 GCA_027046105.1 Pyrodictiaceae archaeon | reverse complement strand
TTATCGAGATACCTTGGGTTAACCTCATACCGGTGTCTATGTCTCTCATAAATGATTTCTTTCCCGTATAAGTTGTACACTAGCGTCCCCCTCATTAGCTTGATTGGGTAAGCACCTAAACGCATTGTCCCACCGAGACGGTTTATATATCTTTGTTCTTCTAGTAAATCGATTACGGGATGAGGGGTTTCTGGGTCTATTTCTGTGCTATTTGCATCTTCTAGTCCCGCGAGATTACGTGCTATCTCTACAACTGCTAGTTGCATTCCGAAACATATGCCCAGGAAGGGTTTTTTCTTTTCTCTAGCCTCACGTATAACCATTATCTTCCCTTCGGCTCCCCGTGAACCAAAACCTGGAAGTACAATAACAGCATCGTTCTCTTCTACGGGTTTTGTGGCGCTGAGCCGTCCCCTCTCTATGAGAGTTGATTCGTACCAGTTTAAGATGGGTTTCAATTTCAATGCTGCTGCTGCATGTTTTATAGCTTCTATTATGCTTAGGTAACTATCTCTAAGTTTAGTATATTTGCCCACCATGGCAATATTTATGGGTTTAGCTGCCTCTTGGAGTCTCCGTACAAACTCCTCCCATGACGCAAGGTCGGGTTTACGATCTTCAAGTCGTAGGCGACGAGTAATATAGGTTCCTAAGCCTTGTTTTTCAAGAACCAGGGGTACACGGTAGACCGTATCTACATCGGGATTACTGAAAACAGCCTCCGGTGGAAGATTAGCATATAATGCGATCTTGTTTCGGGCCTCATCGTCTAATGGTCTACTGCTCCGAACTACCACTATATCTGGTTGAATACCTATTCTGCGAAGTTCTTGTACGCTGTGCTGAACAGGTTTTGTCTTTAATTCATCGGTTGTTGTTAATACAGGGGCTAGAGCTACATGTATGAACAATGTATTATCGTATCCTTCCTCTATTCTCATTTGCCTTATAGCCTCTAGAAAAGGTAGGCCTTCAATATCGCCTACAGTGCCGCCAACTTCAATAAGCACAATGTCTGCACCATATACTTTAGCTACTTCCCTGATACGTGCCTTGATCTCGTTTGTTACGTGTGGTATTACCTGTACTGTTTGGCCTAGATAATCACCTCTTCGTTCACGCTCGATGACAGCGAGGTATATCTGGCCAGTCGTTATATTATTCTTCTTAGATAAGTTGATGCCAAGGAAACGCTCATAATGGCCAAGGTCTAGATCGGTTTCTCCTCCGTCCTCTGTTACAAAGACTTCTCCATGCATGTAAGGATTCATTGTTCCAGCATCAACGTTTATGTAAGGATCTATTTTTATAGCAGTGACACTATAACCTCGAGCTTTGAGTAATAGCCCTATAGATGCTGTTGTTATGCCCTTGCCTACACTGCTGAGGACTCCTCCTGTTACAAAAATGTACTTTGTACTTGTCACCCCTACGCCCATAATGGACTCTGCCGACGAGAGCTCCTCTTATACTCTCCAGGTTTTGGCTAGCGATAGCTGGAGATAGGGGGCGTTACTACCCTTGAGTCGCCTGCTTAATCTTGTACTCAACAAGGGCCCAGTACTGCAGGTTGCACTAGACCTCACTAGTATAGAGGATGCGTTACGTATTACGTCATTGATCCAAACTAATATTAGCGAACGTATAGTTCTTGAAGCAGGTACTCCTCTCATTAAATCAGAAGGTAAAAGGGCAGTAAGTCTACTTCGAGCAATTTCAGGTGACGTGCCTATTGTCGCGGATACTAAAATAGCTGATGCGGCTGGCATTGAAGTCGGCTTGTTTGCTAGTAGTGGTGCATCAGCGGTAACAGTGCTAGGTCTTGCTGCGGACGAAGTTGTTGTTGAGGCTTTAGAGAAGGCACAAGAGCATGGCGTAGATATCGTTGTGGATCTTCTACATGTTTTAGATCCCGTGGATAGGATAGAGAAATTGGTATCACTAGGTGCTAAAATTATAGAACTGCATGTGGGCATTGATGTCCAGAGAAGGTTAGGAAAGACCGCTGCTGAGCTCACTAACTTAGTAAGAAAAATAAAGAAGAAACATGATATAATTATTGGTGTTGCTGGTGGTCTTAGGCCAGGACGCGTACGTCAACTTGTCGATGCAGGAGCAGATATAGTAGTGGTTGGTGGTGCAATAGTCAAGTCGGAGCATCCAGCTAAAGTAGTAGAGGATCTAATCCACGAGCTCGAGATGAAGGCTTAGCCATTAAGAAGGTAATATTGTGTCGTTGCTCTGAGAAATCCTGCAAAGCAATAAGTGTGTATGGGAAAGTCTCCTCTAGTAGCTTTGTTGATCCCTAACTAGCACTGAGGTGGGTTCCATTGCTTAGGAGGAATAGAAATCCCAAACTTTATAAACGGGCGAGACAAGCTAATTCAGCAACGCATGTGATTGCATTACCTGTGGACATTGATATTGTGCCCTATCTTGTTGCAATAACGCTAGGGTAAAGGCCAGGTTCAAGTTTTTCTATCTCTCTATACTCACTATCAAGTCTTATAAAGCCCAGCATCACGTACTTAGGCTTTCTATCTAAGCTTAATGGTGTTCTCAAAATCATTATATTCCTATTGAAGTCAATTGTTTCTACAAAGCCTGGGGCCTCGTAGTTCCCCATATCTATACCAGCTAGAAGACCTTGTTCCCAATTTCGCGAAAGTAATGTATAGTTGTCTTTCTTTACTGGTTTTATGTTTGACTTTTCTGAAACTACGTATATTTGGTTATTGCAATCAAGTATGTACTTTGGCCTTACTCGCCCAATATTGATGGGAAGCTCGTCTTCAGTTAGTGTTTTGCATGCCTCTAGGTTAACTACCTCTGTTTCATTAAGATCTATGGTAATCCTATGTGATGTTGAAAATAACCTAGCGTATGCTCTTTCCCTAAATGATCTCCTATCAACTCTACTTCGCTCGCGTAGAATGGCTGGTTTAGGGATACTGAATAAGTCAATTCTTATAAGAGTCGATAGCTTCCTTGCTAGCTCGAAGTCTGTTGAAACAACTGCATCAGGCTCTAGTGTCTCAATGAGCCCTACCTTGTAATAGAGACCTCTTCCATAAATGTAGCCGTCAGTATCTATCACGTAGCCCTTATTGCAATATGTTGTAGCATGCTTTAATCCACGAAAGACTAACGGGAGAACCTTCTCTGGTGCTACATGGCCAACAAACCATGCTGCATCTGCGTTTAAATCCTGGGGCATTATAGCCTGTTTCTTTCCAGGTAGTGCTACTGAGACCATAGCTGGTAGCCCATGCTCGTTTTGCCCTATATCACCCTCAATGTAGCATAAATTGAGGTAGTTATAGACCCATAATGTAAAGGTTGACTTGCCTGATTCGATAGGGCCTATGACCATTATACGTTTCACGCCACTATTAGCTAGCTCTCTAAGAGTTTCCATCCATTTAGCTATGGTCTCCGAGAGGCTAGATTCGGCAACTTTTACTAATCCTGTTGAGCCTGTAGCATAACATAGTTCACAATCATCTTCGACATAAACACTAACTCCTCTTGTATGTTTTACAACGAATTCAGTGTTCTCAATGCTCATTCCTGAGATAAACACTCTTCCATTTCTAACAATAATTTTGGCAGGTCCATGTATAATTATGGTTGTTCCTTTTCTTGCACTGAGACATTTCAAGGACTACGCACCCCATCTATGTACCATAGCCAGGAGTGGAGTAGGCTCTTAGGCTAATATTTTAGGCTCGGGCATGTCAATAAGAATGTGGGTAGACAGCTACACGTAGGTGAAGGCTAATGCGTATCCAGATAGCACGTAAAGAAGAGCATAGTGTAGGTAACTACAAGGTCATACTAGTCTATGACATAGAAGGAAAAGTCGTAGGTGCATTCATTTATAGTCCGCGAGGCCTTAAACCCATATATATAGCTATACATGAGGAGGTACGTATGAAGCTGCCACGTCATGTAAAGACTTTTCTCTCAAAACATGGCTTCAAGGTAGCAAAATAGAACAGTAATGTAATAGTGCAAGTAAACCTTATACACTCGGCCAATACGTTTAGTTTTACCTTGACCCGGTGAAGCAACAATGTTGGCCGATACCCCCGTGGCGGTATTCATAACTACTCCTCGCGG
>JALTZQ010000244.1:849-1756 GCA_027046105.1 Pyrodictiaceae archaeon | reverse complement strand
GTTTAAGCGTTATGCCCTTGTGGGCTGCAACATGTATTATCCTAAGCCTCTCAGGGTCTAACCCCTTAACCTCCGCATTATTCTCCACGTTATCCAGCAGCTTCAGCATGTACCTTGCAGCCTTTACAGGGTACCTGCCGACAGGCCACCCCCACTTATCAGCCAAACCCCTCCTATGAGCCTGCTTCCCATGAGCCCTCCTAAAGGGCACTGCCTCCTCTTTCCTCACAACCCTCTCAAGGAACCTCCTAGCCTCCCCCACGGTCATACCCTTTATAGCCCTAGCAACCTCAGACATTACCTTAGGGTGTACTGGGACGTCCCAGAGCATAGCCTTAGCTATCCTAGACTCGTCCCTAAACTTGAGAGAGTAGGTCCACTTAGGCAACCATACTACACCCCATGCATCCCACATCCAGCAGTGCTCCAGTAGGCTTAGCCCTTGCTAGCCACGTGCAAGCTACTCTTAGTAGCCTTAAGCCCAGGCTCCCCGTGCTGCACTATCTTTGTCGTGTGGCTGAATTCCCCTAGGTAGTGGCCGATCATCTCGGGGACTATCCTAACCGGTATGAACTGCTTCCCATTGTAGACTGCTATCGTGAGCCCTACCATCTCAGGTAGAACTATCATGTCCCTCACGTGAGTCTTTATCACGGGGGGCTTCTTGAGCTTACCCTCTTCAAGCTTCCTCCTAACCTTCCTGATCTTCATGAGGAGCTTGTACTGCGCCGGGGTGAACCCCCTCTTAAGGCTCCTCCTCTGCCTCGCTGGAAGGAGCTCCGCAAGCTCCTCCAGGCTCATCTTCATAAGCTCCTCCAGGCTCTTGCCGCGATACCTAAACTTCCTCCACTCAGGCCTAATCTCCAGCGCCACTCAGACACACCCCCATCCCGGCTCCCATTGATTC
>JALTZQ010000244.1:0-839 GCA_027046105.1 Pyrodictiaceae archaeon | reverse complement strand
ATTAGCCTTGGAGGGTAAGGTGGCGTAGGTCCTACCTGAGGAGTAGCCTGAGCACCCTCTGAGCTGCCTGGCGTGGTGTGTGGGCTATTGTAACCCTCCCCCCAGCCCTCTCGACCGCCTCAACCTCCTCCCAGGGTGCTGAAGGGGGTGATATGAAGACTACCTTCCTCCCGGAGGATGCCAACCTCCTAACGACAGAGGATACTGGCTCATCGTCTACGGTCTGCTTGAGGTCCGATACGACGACTATCCTCCTGGCACCGCATTCAGCTGCTTCCCTCAGCGCTGCTGATATGTTAGTGTAGCCCTTGAACTCGGCCTGTAGTAGGACCTCAGCTAGCTCCCTAGCCTTCAGCGGCCCCTCCACAACCCTAACCTTATGAGAGAACATCACCACCCTCTCAACGTTCCTGGAGAATAGCGTTGCTACCGTCAGAGCCCACGATGAATAGTCTATCATAGACCCGCTCACGTCGAGTGCCAGGCTTATCCTTGAGGCCCTCTCCCTCTCCCTGAATACTATTGGCGAGGGGGAGTGCCTGGCGAGCCTGTATATACTCCTCCTAACGTCAACCCTCCCCCCGGACTCTGAGACCCTCCACCTGGGCAGCAGCCTAAGGCCCTCCCGCGATGCTAGCCTCCTAAGGAGCCTCTCAAGGCTGGATGCTAAGAGCCTCCTAGCCTCCTCATCCCTAGCCCTAGAGTAAGCAGCCTTCAACACCCTCACAGCCTCAACAACCCCCAGCCTGGAAGCTATTGTGCCGGCAGCTAGAGCCTCGCCCGGGCCCGAGGCTAGCGATACGACGCTAAGCGCAAGCCTAGCAAGAGCCTCCGCCCTG
>JALTZQ010000243.1 GCA_027046105.1 Pyrodictiaceae archaeon | reverse complement strand
TGTAGGCATGTTTAGGCTTGTAGCCGACAGGCTCTTGAGCTTCGTCTAGCTTTTAAAGGCCTTGTAGGATTGCTCGGCTTCTTCGATCGCCCTTCGAAGGCTGGGAGATTTTAAGGCTAATGCTGCCACCTCTTGAACCCACATACCACTACCTCCCCTCCCCCTAGCTATAGCATCAAGGGCTTCTAGCTTCGAAACACCTAGCCTACTAGAAATCACTCCAATCTTCTCGGCTACCTGACATGCAGCTCTGGCATGTAGTCTGCAGAGATCATAGCCTCCAAAGTCTAATGAGGCTTCTCGACCGCATATAACGCATTTCACCGGGGGCTCCTCGGCTCCGAGCACGTAAGCTAGCTTCTTCTCCACAGACGGAAGCTTTGCATTAAACTTCCTAAGCAGCTCGGCTATCTTACTCCTAGTCTCCCTTAAAGCCTCCTCCCTGCTACTCCTACCAAACCTTATATCCTCTAGCATCTTCTCGAACCTGCGTGTAAGCGATGGATTAGAGAGGTCAGGGAATAAGAGGGTTATTATCTCGGCAACCGCTAGCCCGAGGTCAGTTACTATAACCCTTCTACCTTCACTTCTCAAATACTTCCTTTCGAAGAGCTTCTCTATGATCCTAGCCCGTGTCGACTCAGTCCCTATACCAACGTTTTCCATCCACTTTAACAAGCTCATCTTATCCAGCTTGACACTGCTGCCCACCCACTCTACACGATAAGATACCTTCACCACTGGTACTAGAGAGCCTATTCTAAGGCGGGGTACCTCCCTCTCTCTAGGCCTAGCGAAGTGGTAGTACTTTAGCCACCCCTCATAGACGATAGCCTCGCCCGAGGCTAGCCATAGCCTCCCTTTAGCATCTCTCAGCGTAATGCTTAAGTGTAGTATCCTAGCAGGCCTAGAGAACGCCGCCATGAACCTTCTAACCACGAGGTCGTAGACCTTCCAGTACTTCTCCTTGAGTGGTGAGCGTGGAACGTCTATGGGGTGTATAGCGGGATGAGCTGGATCGTCCTTCCTACCTTGCACAGGCTGTAGAAGACCCCCAGACTCTCTTAAGAGTTCTCTAGCTAGGCTGGAATGGGGGCCCTTGAGTAAAATGTCTACTAGCTCCCTGTAGTTTAAGGTGGGTGGTAGCTTCTGACTGTTAGTCCTAGGATAGCTGATTAGGGCGTCGGTGTACAAATCCTCGGCTATATTCTGCGTCTCCATGGGCGAGAAGCCGTATATCCTAGAAGCCTCGGCCTGAAGGTCACCTAGGTTGAAGGCTGGGGGAGGCCTTCTCACCTCCTCCCTCTCTTCAACAGACACCACGGTCATGCGACTCCCTCTAAGCTCCTCTTTAACCCTGAGAGCCTCCTCTACCGACTCTACTTTCCAGCGATAAGGGTGTGCCTGGAACTCTACGCCTTCAGCCTTCAACGTCGCAGCTAACCTTACCTCTGGCAGTGGCAGATAGCTATTCCTTTCAATCCATCTCCTAGCAGCTTCGACTAACGTAGGGCTTTGCACTCTCCCAGCACTTAGTGATACATGTTTTCCCGTCACCCTCCTGGCAGCCTCCATTAGAGCCCTGGAGATGTTTATGCCCCAGAGCCAATCCATCTCGTTCCTAGCTAGGCCCGCTTCCACCATCTCAATGTCTAGGCGTTCGAGCCTCCTGTAGGCCTTAACTATCTCAGTTTTGCTAAGGCTAGAGAACTTCATCCTCTTGGCTTTCTTCACGTCTCCGAACGCCTCTATTATCTTATAGCC
>JALTZQ010000242.1 GCA_027046105.1 Pyrodictiaceae archaeon | reverse complement strand
CCGATATCTAGAATAGCAGTTCCAGAGGGATGGACGGGAACACCACATCCAAAGGCGGGGACACTAGCTGCTTCATGGATAGAGCAGACCTGGAGGGAAGGCGAACTCCCAGTCTAGAATCGCTAACAAGCTTCTCCAATAGCCATAGATGTTTTTATTACATGATAATGCAGTACAACTAGTATCCTGCACATCTGGATTAATTATGCTAAAGAATTGTTCCCCAAGTACCCTAGGAGGAGTTATACCATGCATAATCGGGTTTTGTGGTAGGGGTGTAGTGGGGTTGGCTTGGCATGATTGGGGCTGAAGAGCTTGTTGTAAGACTCTACAACGTCGCCTTTGGAGCATCAATACTCTTTCTCATTGCTGTAGGATTGAACATGATCTATGGTGTTATGAAGGTAATGAATCTTGCTCATACAGCATTATTTGCGTTGGGTAGCTATGTCGTTGCAGGAACCATCATGAAGATATTAATTGACACATTTGGGCTTTCGCCAATTCTCCTTCTAGTGGTTCCACCCATAGTTGCTGGTTTAGCTGCTCTTGTGGCATCACTACCCCTATTCCCATTGCTAAAGTTTGCCACTGGTAAGGGTGAGGAGGTACAGCTATTACTTACCTTCGGGCTACTACTTGTTTTCGAGGACATCTTCAGGCTTATATGGGGTGCTAACCCTCTACGTGCTTCTGAACCCTACGAGGTTCTTGGCACTATCAGTGTGGGAGGATACAAACTCCCACTCTACAACATCTACCTTATAGCGGTGACCTTGACACTAGTTGCTTGTCTCTGGCTACTTCTCTTCAAGACACGAATAGGTACATTGATACGAGCTGCATCAATGGACATCGAGATGACGGAGGCGCTCGGCGCTAATACTACAACCATACTACTACTAGTCGTACTCATATCGGGATTCCTAGCTGGTCTTGGTGGAGGACTCTATGTACCAGCTGGTAGCGCTATGCTGGGGATGTCGGTAGAATACCTCGTTCTAGCATTTGTTGTAATAGTAATAGGAGGCTTAGGAAGCTTCATAGGCTCACTCGTAGGAGCATTCATTGTAAGTGTCCTGAGAAATATTGCTCTAGTACTCTTCCCCGAAATCGAGCTCGCCCTCATATACATTATTGCAATCGCTATATTGCTTGTAAGGCCCGAAGGGCTAATGGGTGGTAAGAGATGGTGACAAGAATCCCTAGAAGATTTGGGGACGACTTGAACTCCCTACTAGCCCTCATAGCAGTCCTAGCACTAGCCTACCCTATAGCGTATAGCCTATCACCCACAATCGGCATAGCATTCGGCTATGCAGCTACATGGGCAATAGCTGCTCTAGGCTTTAACCTACTCTTCGGCTATACCGGTCTATTAAGCTTCGGCCATGCACTATTTCTTGGGCTTGGCGCCTATGCTGCTGGGTTCGTGTACAAGTATACTGGGATAAAGTCTCTAGAAGTATGGTTAGCTGCTGGTGTTGCAGCTTCACTTGCTGTTGCCGCAGTCATAGGCCCTATTGTCGTAAGGTATACGAGGATATTCTTCGCAATACTAATGCTTGCAATAGCCCAGGTATTCTGGAGCCTCTACTACAAGTTCTACTGGATCACTGGTGGCACAGATGGAATCAAGGTGCCACGTGCAAGTATCTTAGGATTCTCTCTTGAAGGCCTAGATTTCGACACATACCACCACATATACTACTACCTAGTGCTAACACTACTGGCCATACTAGCGTACATCATGTGGAGGATTGTGAACTCGCCCTTCGGTCTAGCATTGAAAGCAGTTAGAGACAATGAGGAACGAGCAAAATTCATTGGTCTAAGCGTATATAAGATGAGGCTCTACGCTTTCCTAATATCAGCTGTATATGCTAGCATCACGGGTACAATAACAGCTATGCATAGTAGGCTTGTTACCCCTGATATAGCTTACTGGCTTACCTCGGGTAAGCTAGTCTTCCTAACACTACTAGGCGGAACTAGAGTATTCATTGGCCCGATAATAGGATCATATGCTTACCATCTCATTGAGAGTATTGCAATGAAGTTCGTGTACTGGCAGCTAGTAATGGGCCTACTAATAGCAGTAATAGTAATAGCATTACCAGGAGGCATAATGCAGCTCTTGTCCAAGGTCTTTGAGTGGCTTCCATCTCGAAGAGAAATAACTGAAAAAGAGGTCATTGAGGCTAAAATCAAGTGAATGGTGATGGAAATGGAAGTGCTCCGAGTTATAGACGTCAAGAAGTATTTTGGTGGTGTTAGAGCACTGGATGGAGTATCTTTCACTATTGATAGAGGCGAGATAGTAGCAATTGTAGGACCAAATGGTGCCGGCAAGACGACGTTAATTAACACCATAAGTGGCTACATAATACCCGATCAGGGCCAAATAATCTTCATGGGACATGATGTTACTAGGTTATCTCCCATAGAACGGATCAGGATGGGTATAGCTAGGAGCTTTCAGTTCGCAAATGTATTCGATAACATGAGTGTTTACGAGAACATATTATCAGCAGTAATCTCGAGAAAAGGCTATACAAGGAACCTCCTAAACGTTGTCGATACGTTCGAGGATGCTATTGCCGAGGCCGAGGAAATCATTAAACTCTTTGGGTTAGAGGATGTAGCGCACTTTTACCCAACAGAGATCTCTTATGGTGACCGCAAACTCGTGGATGTAGCAATAGCTTTTGCATTAAACCCTAAACTACTACTCATGGATGAACCGACAAGCGGTGTAGCAACCAAGGAGAAAGACGCGATAATGCAGAAAATAACAAAGGCTATTAGAGGAAGAGGTGTTACAAGTATAATCGTAGAGCATGACATGGATATTGTGTTCCGTTACACTGATAGAATAATAGTCATGCACCAAGGTAAAGTACTGGCTGAGGGTAAGCCAGACGAGATTCTCCAAAACGATGAGGTTAAGAGAGTGTTCATGGGGTGACGTGTCTTGCTAAGAGTGGAGGAACTATACGTGTCCATATCCAATATAGAGGTTCTACGCGGAGTACATCTCCAAGCTGAACAGAAAAGCGTTGTAGGCTTGGTAGGAAGAAATGGTGCTGGGAAAACAACCACATTTAAAACGATAATGGGATTCTACAAGCCGCGGAGAGGGAAAATAATATTTGAAGGCAAGGACATAACCAAGTTGCCACCACATACTAGGGCAAGAATAGGTCTTGGCTATGTCCCAGAGGATGCAAGAGTCTTTCCATGGCTTACCGTCAGAGAAAACATTGACCTAGCCCTATACCTTGCGAAGAACCTTGATCGAGCCGAAGAGGTGTGGGAGAAAATACTGCTTGTGTTCCCGGAAATAAAGCGGCTCATCGATAGATACGGGTATCATTTGAGTGGTGGAGAGAAGAAAATGGTGGCAATCGCGAGAGCTCTGGCAACATCTCCAAAGTACTTGTTGCTTGACGAGGCCTTTGAAGGGCTAGCACCAGTCGTTGTAAAGAGGTTCAGGAATGCGATCAAGACAATAGTCGAGGAGCTCGGTATCGGTATAGTAATGGCGGAATCAAACATAAATATCGCAACTATGCTGGCGGAAAAAGTCTACGTAATCGAAAGAGGAGAGATCATCTTTGAGGGTTCACCGGAGGAAGTAACCAAGAACAAAGAGGTAATGACTATAATAAGTGGTGGCTAATAATCAGAAGAACAAATGCCGACTCTACATTATAGTCTACATAACTGTTCTTGGAACATCCATTACATTAGGCTTGAGTGTGGGGGATCTCCTCCTCTAGGCGGAGGGGGATAGGCTTTTCTTCTCCAATAATAAGGTAGTTATTGGGCTAAGAGCCTTGTCGAAACCCCGTGTCTTTGTTACGAGAAAACTTCCTGGCCCTTGCTTCGAACGCCTCATTAGGGAGTTTGACGCTGAAGTCTGGCCAGAATGGACTCCGCCGCCCTACGAGAAGATTCTTGAAAAAGCCCGGGAAGTAGACGCCTTAGTAACGTTGTTGACAGATAGGATTGATTGTAGATTGATTAGTGAGGGTGCAAGGAATCGTTTAAGAATTGTTGCCCAGTATGCTGTTGGCTATGATAATATAGATGTAGAGTGTGCAACAAAGCACGGAATATACGTTACCAACACTCCTGGTGTATTGACAGAGGCTGTTGCTGACTTAACGTGGGCGTTAATACTAGCTGCTGCACGTAGACTTGTAGAAGCAGACCATTATGTTCGTAGTGGTGAATGGTATCGTGGAGGGGTTGCCTGGCATCCCGAAATGATGCTCGGTATGGATGTCCACGGTAAGACCCTTGGCATTATAGGTTTTGGACGCATAGGTAGAGCGGTAGCGCAAAGAGCTAAGGGCTTCAACATGAAGGTGTTATACTATGACGTAGCTAGAGCGCCAGAAGAAGTTGAGAAGCAACTAGGAGCAACCTATGTAGACCTCGAAACGCTATTACGTGAATCAGATATCGTCTCGATACATGTCCCGTTAACACCTCAGACACGCCACATGATAGGTGAACGCGAGCTACGTATGATGAAGCCCACAGCCATACTTGTCAATACTGCTCGTGGCCCTGTTATCGATACAGAGGCGCTAGTCAAAGCACTAAAGGAAGGATGGATTGCTGCTGCAGCCCTAGACGTTTTCGAACAAGAACCTTTACCACCAGATCACCCATTGACTAAGCTAAAGAATGTTGTTCTAGCACCACACATTGGGAGTGCTACACGTGAAACAAGAGAGAAAATGGCGTGCATGGTGCTTGAAAACCTATTAGCGTTTAGAGACAGGAAGGAACCACCAACGCTAGTCAACCGTGAGGTATTGAAGGTTAGGCCACCAGGCTTTAGCTAACTCTACACCAATTCTAGCCACCAGCCTACCCCTGGTACACTTTTTAAAGAACCAGTATAGCCCACTATTAGTGAATTCACTGTTCGTTTTACTGATTGTTTGAGCATAGTAGATAGTTAAAAACCCTCTACATGACTAGTTAATATACACGGTGGCGTGTGGTAGGAGAGGTGTAGGGTAGTGTCTACATTCGAATCCCAAAGACTACTCGAGGAAGCCGAGCGCATCCTTAAACGTGCAGTAGATAACCTAGGTTATGGTGATGATGTCTACGAGGCTCTTCGTACACCGGAACGCGTAATCCAGGTTAAGATCCCCGTTAAAATGGATGATGGAACTGTAAAGTACTTTGTTGGCTGGAGAAGCCAGCACAATAGCGCCCTTGGCCCATACAAGGGTGGTATAAGGTACCACCCCGCAGTGACAATGGAGGAAGTCATAGCATTATCCATGATGATGACGTGGAAGAATGCTCTAGCAGGCTTACCCTACGGTGGTGGTAAGGGTGGTGTTAGAGTAGATCCCCACAAGCTAAGTCTGCGTGAGTTAGAGCAGCTTAGCCGTGGCTACATACGTGCTATAGCTAGATATGTTGGCCCAGACTATGATATACCAGCCCCAGACGTCTACACCAACCCCCAAATAATGGCTTGGATGATGGATGAATGGTACCGTGTAACAGATATGCACCACTATGGTGTGATAACCGGTAAGCCTCTGGAACTAGGTGGTCTACAGACTAGAGAAATTGCTACAGGCTTCGGTACAGCTGTTGTAGCTAGGGAGATCGCGAAAAAAGTCTTCGGCAGCATCGAGGGTAGAACAGTTGCAGTACAAGGCTATGGTAATGCGGGCTACTATGCAGCAAAGTTCCTGCACGAGATGGGAGCAATCGTTGTTGCTGTAAGCGACAGTCGAGGAGGGATCTATAATAGCAAGGGCCTTGATCCCGATGAGGTAAAGAAGGTGAAGGCTAGAACAGGTAGTGTCATAAACTATGATAAGATAGAAAAGCATGTGTCAAACGAGGAGCTACTAGAGTTAGACGTAGACATACTAGTACCAGCAGCAATAGAGAATGTGATAACAGAGCAGAATGCACCAAGAATAAAAGCAAAGATCATAGCTGAAGCAGCTAATGGACCAACTACCGCAGAAGCAGATCTAATCCTGGTACAGAAGGGTGTAGTCGTCGTACCCGATATCCTTGCCAATGCCGGTGGAGTGGTCACAAGTCACATAGAGTGGGTGAATAACAGGATGGGAGGCTGGATAACAGAAGAGGAAGCCAAACGCCGCCTCGAGGAAACCATGGCCAAGAACGCTATTAAGGTGTGGGAGTTCTGGCACAAAGAGTTCGACACAAGCAAGCAACCAATGAGAGATGCAGCATATGCATTGGCGGTAAAGAGAGTTGTTGACGCAATGAAGCTTAGGGGGCTACTCTAAGCACTACCGAGCAGCACGGATCTTAGCTAACCCTTTATCCACTTCTCTTTTTAATACAACCTCCTCTTTTCACGTGATAGACTACAGGTGTTCAGCCCTGTTCTCATCCTCGTGTTACGTTACTATCCCATGTATCTCCGCTACATAGCCTTGATACACTAACTGGATAAACCAGTACACAGAAAGAGACACACGTGGTCGTTTTGGAACGCGAATGGGTTAACGTATTCTTACAAGGGGCTGACGTGGTTAATGGACAGGTAAGGCTTACCGGCTCATACAATATTGTTTCTCTCGGTAAAATCCGTATTGATGACCTATACCGCATTATAGATGAGCTCGTTGAATTAACGCGTAAAGGATATCCTCAACACCTTGTTGCTCGTGATGACTTCTGTTTAGCCTCTGTCACCGCTGAAGCTGGTGGGCGAATTGTAACTATTTGGTTCCCAGAAGAGGGGGATCCCCAAGGATTTGTCTGGAATGAAGCAGATGGGTGGGAGTATGAGTTCAGTATGAGAGACACAAAAGGCATCAAAGCTAGTATACGTAGATATCTCATTGGAGAAGATGTTGAGGCTCCTCCTCTCATAAACCCGGTGTACTCTATAAGGGTTATTAATGAGGAGACTGGCGACGAGAAAATCATCCTCATCGATCTTGGACATCGTAAGCTAGCTGGCATAAGCCTAGACAGTATAAGGTATGTTGAAACTATTCGTGGTGGAATCTTGAGAAGAACTCCACGACTGCGCATAACCTATATCAATAGTGGGTCAATAAGAGTAGTTGATTATAGACTAGCTAGTAAACAAACTCTTGACCGTGATATAGAGGCGCTGCGTAGAGCACTAGGCCCTAACCGCGTAAAAGAGAAATAGCAACTAAGAGGCCGCTAGTCTCCGCCTCCCCACAATGGGCCGAATGGGCACGTAGATGTGTCCACCTAGTCTACATGGTAATAGGTCTAACCCTCTAGATCAACCTAATAGTGGTTCTATAGTGGTTCTAAGGTACATCTAATTTGTATTACTATACAATGTAGAAGTGTAAGCTTTGCGTACCGGTAGTGTTATCCCTTTCTTGACGTCATGTAGGATAGATGGAGTGCGAGAGCTAGTGTTGCTAGAGCTGCAAGTAACGCAAGTTGTTCATCGCCAGTAAGTGGCCTAAGGGATAGGGTTAGAAGGCTGAGTAGCCCCAGACCTGTTCTAGCAGCCAGTGTTGCAGCTCGGTTCTTGTATGGGTTGCTCCAGAATGTTACTGTGAGGCCTATTGATGATGATGCTATGATTATGGCTGGTAATAGCTGTATAACACCAGGCTCCATAACGAGGTCAGGGTAAGCTAGGATACTCGCTATCAAAACTATGAGCGCTATTGCTACCGCTGTAGCACTTACCATGGTTTTCGTGAAGGATGCACCAGCTATACGTGATGCAACGGCAGCTGTTACACTAGTGGGTGGTGAGAGCTCAGAGAAGACTCCTATGAAGAAGGCATAGAAGTGGATCGCCCAGATCTCTAGCCCCGCCTCCATGAGGTAAGGTGCGATTATTAGTGCTGTTATAACGTATGTAGCTGAAGGAGGCATGCCAAGACCAACAAGGTAGCCAAAGACGAAGGCTATAACAGCTAATAGTGTCACGTTGTGTGCACCGATATCCATCATTAGGAAGCCTATCTTCGTTGGAAGCCCTGTCAAGGTGAATATGCCCGTCATTATCGCGAGAGTTGAAAGCAATAGTGTGATTTCCGAGACGAATGAGGCAAAACTGTTAAGTGTTTCCACTAGCCTCCCACCATATAGCGAGATAAAACTTTTACCACGTGATTCAACCACGGTCAGGCCAGTTGCAAAGATTATTGCTGCAAGTGCTGTAAGTAGTGCAGCATACATCGGGGGCATCATGTATAAGCCCATAAGGGCTATGAGTAGAGCTATGAGGCCTAGGAACCCAAGAACTCTAATGTAGTCTATACTAGTTGGTCTGACCCTTACATTTCCTCCATTTATTATTCTTGAACGGTTTACCCGTAGAAACCTAGCAGCTATAAGGTACACGGCGAAAGCTGTTGTAGCATAATATATGAGTGCAGGTGCGAACCCCCTAGCCATAACCTCAAAGTATGATACACCAAGAAAATCAGCCATAATGAACGCGCTTATACCCATTATTGGAGGCATGAGTTGACCGCCAATTGATGCAGCTGTCTCAATACTTGCAGCCATTTGCGGGGGTAGGCCAACTCTTTTCATGAGAGGTATTGTTATACTACCAGTTGTTGCAGCATTTGCTGCCCCACTACCACTAACACTAGCAACAGCCATGGAGCCAATCACGGCTGCCTGAGGGATGAGTCTAGGATTCCTACCCATGACCCATACAACGACCCTTACCATGGATTCGACGAGTCCAAACCCTTGCGCAATACTAACA
>JALTZQ010000241.1 GCA_027046105.1 Pyrodictiaceae archaeon | reverse complement strand
TTGGATCTTGAGTAAAAGATAAGGAGGCTCGTGAAGTATTATCACCGTGTAGGTAAACTGCCACCAGACTGGAAGTATGATCCTGCAAGAGCTAAACTCATCGTGGCTGGCGGCCTTTATCGCGAGGAGGGCAGTAGCTAGTGTCGGATACAGGTATTTACCGTTCTGTTGCTAGCCAGGTCTCTGCTGCTACCCGCGACTACCGTGCCTTATTCCTCTATGCGTTCCCCGACCTAGACTCCCTTGTTGCCGCTTCAATAGCTTTCGAGGTTCTAAGGAGGAATAATGTGGATACATTTATCGTCGTGGAACCAGTACCACCAAAGATACTTGATCAACCCTCTCTCCTCTTGGGCTACCCCGCCACCATAGTGGACTCGATAGAAGACGTGAAAGCCCCCTCCGCTCTCGTGGGACGTGGTGTTAGACCACAAGGGCTTACACGTATACCCGTAGTTTCAGGGGAAGATGCAAGTATCGCTGTTATGACTGTCACCATGCTCTCTGAGCTTACAGTTGTAGGAGATCCAGCAGTACATGCTATTGCCGCCAGCTATTGGAGAAGACTTGACCGTGGACGAAGAGGAGAATTCACGGGTATTGAAGCACAGCTCGTGGAGAGTCTTGAAGCAGAAGGCAAGGTCGAGGGAAGTCTTACGTTAAGACTCTTCCGCTGGTTCGAACTAGACGTTGAAGACTCACTAGAGATCACCGTAGACCCCTTCTTACCTGGTCTTACAGGTCGCCGTGAACACATAGAAAAAATGTTCTCTGAGGATCCTAGGCTACGGAATGCCCGTGGACGCCCTCTAAGACTTTTAAGTGATGAAACCATTACCCTTCTTGCCTCAAAACTCTACGACCACCTTAAGGCCTCTAGTCGTGTACAACGCAGACCCTCAGAGCTCATAGGCTACGCTTACTACTCGAGACTCTCACCAATCAATGATCTACGTGAATCCGCTGCACTACTTTCATGCCTTGGTGAAGTTAGACCGGGTGCACTAGCTGGTCTCGCTCTTGCACCTCGTCAAGTTATGGGATGGATACACTACCTCTACTACAAGAGGTTTTTCAACGAGATAGTCGAGTTTATTGATACTGCTATGGCAGGTGCACTACCAGACCCAAAACGCATTGGTAAAGTAAGAATTGTGGCAACATCCGCTAACACCGGCTGTACAGGTGTCGTAGAGAGACAACTTCAACTACTTGGCCTCATAGCTAGTGATGTCCTACTTGGTGTCCCCGGTGAGAGAGGGCCCAAAGTCATGCTTGAGACCCTTGCATTACTAATGGGGTACCAGAGGCTTGTAGAGGCATTGGAGAAGAAGTGTCTCCACTACGAGCCACCTAGCCTAATGGGGGAGCTCGATGAGGAGAAATGTCGTGAACTCTAGTAGTATTCGTGTACGTGTTGAACTACGTATACATGGGGTTGGTTCCTTGCTGGGAGAGGCGTTGGCAAAAGCAATAGCCCCCGATGACGCAACTGCGCCTCAGTGGATGAACATTACCGAATCTGTTGAGGGTGAGGATCTAATAGTCATTGTTGAAGCTACTATACCAGCTGAGAGAATGGGTAGTATACGCAATACTGTCGATGAAATACTTGAATTCCTCTATGCAACACTCAAGTCGCTAGAGGAGCTGGAGAAGAGGAGAACAAGGAAGCCGGTAAGGTATTGATAATTGAGAGAGCGTATCTTGATTAGTGCCCCCAGTAACTAATGGTTCTCGAACTGGGGGCGAGTTTGGAGAAGCCCAAGAGCCTAGTGCGGGTACCAGTGGTTGTTATAGCTGACTGGGATGCTGATGGCGCTACATCGGCTGCAATGATATACTATGCACAGTATTATAAAGGCTTATATCCTCTCCAGGGTAGACGCGATGTTGCATTGTATCCTAGTGGTCCCCGTGGCTTCCCCGATGCCTTGGCTAAGGCGCTTAAAGAGGGTAATTGTCCGGAAGCCCTTGTTGTCCTGGACATTCCTCTTGCTGACACCGTCTACAATGCCTTAGAGAATATGCAGAAAGAGTGTAGTGGAATGCGAGTAATATACATTGACCACCATTACTCGACGATCTACAACTCTAGGAAGCTTTATCAGTTAACGGAAGAGGTTTTGATTGGGCATAAGCCAACAGCTGTATTGACGTTCTCGCTACTACAAAGTATTGGTCTTAAGAGGCTTACACCACGCCTTAACGCGTTTATGAAGGCTGTTGGCGTGTTAGAGAAGGAGAGGAAACCTAGTAAGAAGGAGGATAAACTGGTTCGTCTAGCAGCCTCAATATCTAAGGCAACTACTGTGCTCCGCGACGAGGAATTGTGGCGCAAACTCGTGTTATGGCTTGCTTCACCATTGCCTGCTGAAACCCCCATAGACATGAAGGTTGTCCAAAAGGTTATCGAGGTTGCCCAGAAGAGTGATAGAGAGGTAGAGGAGAAGGCTAAGGAGCTAGCATTCTCAGCACGCAGGATAGGCTACATAAAGTTCGTAGATGCACGTGGTAAGTGGCAGGGCCGTGGTGCATCCGCTCTTGCATCCAAGCTTTACAAGGTATTACGCCAACCAGTAGCATTACTGGTTTCAAGAGATGATGGCGTACACCTACTAATAGTAAGGACTCATGGGCCTAGTGCTTACCGGATAGCACTGGGTTTGTTGAGGGAGGGTTTAGCGGACAATATTGGTGGGCATACAAGCCTCGCTGTTGTGAAGCTTAAGGATAACGTTGATCTCGCCAAGCTCGAAGAGGTTTTGAGAAAACTAAGCCTCCAAGCCTAGCTTACACGTACTATTTTAAGCTCGTAGTAGTTATCCTTCTTCTCTATATCCACTTTACCCATCTTTGATACACTGATGGCTTCAGCCACCATCACGACACATCTCCACGAGTCCATTAACGCTACGAGTTCTTCACCCTTCTTCATATCCGTAAAGATCCGCATAACTACAATATAGGGTTCAGGGCATATCCTTCCACGAAGATCGAGTTGTTTACCCACCACGTACCCACCCTCCTTTACTCCCTAGGAAAGTCCTAGCCCTTACCCTTCCTACTAGCATGCTCAGCAACGATTTCGACGGTCTTCTCATCAACATGTCTTTCACCAATTACTTGTAGGCCGCCACGTTCCATCATCTTCTTGGCTAGCTTGGGTGGTAGCATATCCTTGTCAAACAGGAACTTGAATACGCCTTTATCGTTTTGCTCTGCAGCTATCTTGGCTAGGGCTTCAGCTAGCTTAGCAACAGGGTTATCCATACAGCCTGCACCAGCATCCCTGAGATCGATAACTTTCTCTGTACGCTTATCGCTCAAGGGGACTTTTCACCCATGTACTATTATCAAAATTACCTCATACCCAGCCTAAATATCTTACACTAGGCCATTAATCAGACTATCATGCAGGCATCTTAGACGCTGTTTGGGGGTAGGTAGTTGATTTATGCCAGTACTATTCCTCCATAATCTGCCGGGTGGTATGAGGATCTCATGACGAGCAATGATAGGGGCAAAGAAGCTACTATTACCGAGCATCTTGTAGAGCTTGCTGTTAGGCTACGCCGTATAATTATTGCTCTACTAATAGCCTCTGTCGTGGTCTCGGCTTTACCCGCTGAACCTAGTCTAAGCCCCTATGTACCTCTCGCTGCACGTCTCCCTGCAATGCTAGTTGAAATAGTGGTGCCTAAGACTGTGAGAAGTATCGATGGCAGAATTTTTAATGTAACTATAATGCCTGCTTCACCCTTCGAGTCACTTGACATAATGATGAAGGCTGCTATCCTCCTTGGTGTTATAGGCGCACTTCCCGTAATAGCTAGGGAGGTCTGGGCGTACATTGAGCCCGCTCTATACCCACACGAGAAAGCGTTCATAAAGAGGTTCTTTGCTCTCTTCCTACTACTCTTTGCTGTTGGTGTAGTCTTCGGTCTTTTCCTTGTAGCACCATTGATAATGAGGTTTATGCTTAGCCTCTATCCCTACTTTGCACCCGAGGGCTATGAACTGATAATACGTGTTAGCCTAGACGAAGCAATATCATTCGCTGTAGGCATGGCTGTGACATTTGGTCTTCTCTTCGAGATACCCCTCATAATCTACTACCTACTAGCCTACGGTATAGTATCACCATCGACTTTTGAAGGCGATGCACTAAAGTACGCTTTCCTAGCGATGCTAGTGATAGGCGCAATAATATCACCGGATCCTAGCGGTATAGGAATGCTAGTCATCGCGGTAATACTCTATATACCATTCTATCTCGCTGTAAAGCTTGGCAAGAAAAGCCACGAAAAACGGGCCAAGAAACTACATGAGACGACAACTCTTCAAGCCTAGACCCTTCAAGGCAATGTTGAAGAAGCCGTGCTCACACTAGTTGTTGTGGTAGGGTTTTTGATACCCTACACAACCCTGCTAGTACCCCTGGGCCTAGTTCTATGAGTTTGAGCAGGTTTCCCCTAGAACACCTACACCAAGAGCTTGGTGCAGAGTTTGGCGAGTTTGCTGGATGGCGTGCCCCTATAAACTATGGTAGTGTACTTGACGAGCACTTAGCCGTACGTAGTAGTGCTGGAGTATTCGACCTAAGCCACATGGGTAGGATTGTCGTTGAGGGTTCGGGTGCCACGAAACTGCTTGATCACCTAGTTCCACGCATTATCGAAAGTAAGCCTGGCTGGATGCTTGGGCCAACAGCTTTTCTCAATGAGAATGCTGGGTTCCGCGACGATGTCATGCTATACAAGCTATCCGATGAGACATGGATGATCGTTCCAAACGCGGTTAATAGGCAGAAGGTGTTTGATTGGTTAACCGAGTGGGCATCCAGGCTTGGCCTCACCGTGAAGATCTCTGATAAAACATTTGACTGGGTTCTTCTTGCTCTCCAAGGCCCTAAAGCCGCACAACTAATGGCGTCAATCGGTGCTGGGAGCGATATCCTTGACCTAAAACTACTACAGTTCCGTCAAAATATTGTCTTCGAAAAGATAGGGGCTCGTGCAGTACTTGTATCACGGAGTGGATGGACAGGTGAAGACGGCTTCGAGCTAATTGCCGAAGCAAGTGAAGCTGAGAAGATACTACGTGCACTAATTGAGGCCGGTGCTAAACCTTGTGGCCTTGCAGCAAGAGACTCTCTTCGAATAGAGGTCGGTTTCGTGCTTTATGGCCACGAGATAGACGAGGAAACAACACCAGTTGATGCGAGATACTGGTGGGTTTACCAGCCAGGACCCAAGAACGAGTGCATTGGCTGTAAAGCTCTACGCGAGGCTCTCCGCAGAGGAGCAACCAAGGTACGTGTTGGCCTAAAACTCTCGAAGAAGGCCCGAGTAGTGCCGAGACAGGGAGACAAAATATACGTTGACGACGTCGAAATAGGCTACGTAACAAGTGGAGCCTATAGCCCCATCCTTAAACGCTCCATTGCACAAGCATATGTTAAGCCAAGCCATGCACTAATAGGGCTTAGTGTCGAGGTAGAACGTAGAGGCAAGAGATATAGTGCTAAAGTAGTTGACTTCCCATTAGTAACGCCATCAAGTAAGCCACCAACTTAGGCAAGAGCCTGCTCCAGTATACCAGCTGCCTCCTCTAAACGATACCAGTCAAGACAGCCCATGTAGCGAAAGGCATATGCCGCTTCACGCAATAACTCCACAGCCTCATAGACATATTCAACTCCTAGATCACCACGAATAAAACCCCTAAGTGATGATAAAGCCTCCTCTAGTAGTTCATGACTACCACAACTACCCAAGACACCCAACGCTATAGATAATGCCTCCTCTACAAACCTCTTGTACACCATCCTCAAGTGGCCCTCCAGTAAACGAAGTGTTGGGGGCGTCGGGCCCCGAGATCGATGCTCCACATAACCGCCCCCCGTACCTCATGGCCGTAGAGAGGGGCTTCGGGCTGGTAGCCCGGTCTTCACCCGCCCCATGTAGAGCACTACTAGAGCACCAGCGATAAAACTATGTGTCTTCCTTAAGGAGCCCAACGTAAACCACAAGTCCAGTTATTCTACATCTTATTACTCTATTAATCTATATCTCCGATTAGCTAGCCTCCTTGCTAATGCCTCGTACTCTCTCCTCGTCATAACCGTTACTACTTCAATAACATTACCTCGCTGAGCATAGACAACTGCAACACCATTATGGCCTAGTACTAGATAGACGTCACGATGAATATCATATAGTATCTGAACGGGCTCAGTAAGAGCGTACTCAACATCATGTACCTCTATGTTCCGCTCCCTCATCCTCCTCTTTGCATGCAATGTATAATGTAGCCTAAAGAAGCCATGAAGCAGCGTGTTTGCCACTCTACGCACCCCTTAAAGTAGCACCATCAATGTCCATTGCACGGAGAGGGGGAGAAATCCACGAGTATACCTCTTGGGCTTGAAGGACCATCGTTTGTTGGAGTATACCATGGGCCTGGAAAGCATGCCTAGCTACTGGGGTTTCGGGCGCCCAGGGAGACCGTGGGATCACCCATACCGCCCTTGTTATCGAGTGTGGGCGGCGTCACCCACGGGGCTCCGCCAAGTATTGTTTGGTGGATGCGTGTTGCTTTTATGTGCGTTCTCCCTTAGGTTGCTGGGCTTCATCCTATATGGCCTAGGTGTCTAGCTATGGAGAAGTTATGCGGGCTGGCCCTCGACATTGATGGTACTATTACGGTTAAAAGAGGCTCATTTGTAATTGACCTGGATCTTGTCATGCTTCTTCGCCGTCTAGAGTGGGAGCATGGATTGACTGTAATGTTCGTGACTGGTAATGCTCTACCTGTTACCGCTGCCTTGGGCAGGTATTTTGGTTTGCCAGGACCCCATGTGGCCGAGAATGGATGTATATTATTTTATAACGAGGAGGTTCGTAATGTATGTGAGCGTAGTGCTGGTGAGGCTGCATCCATTGTTGAGAGAGAGCTTAGCGAGATTCTCGCACCTAGTTGGCAGAACCGGTACCGACATTATGACTTCGCTTTTCGTTCACGCATAGATCCCGCTGAGGCTGTTAAGCATGTGAAGAAGGTTCTTGAAAAACATGGTATGGATTGGGTTAAGGTATCCTATAGTGGCTATGCTGTCCATCTTCGTCCTCCCGAGGCTAGTAAAGGCCTAGGGCTTAGAAGAGCTCTTGAGCTTAAAGGTTTAGATGCAAGCTGTGTAGTGGCTATTGGTGATTCTGTGATGGATGTTGAAATGAGGGATGCTAGTGTTAGACTTATGGCTGTCGCTGATGCGGATAGAGAGCTTGTGGAGGCTGCTGACCATGTACTATCACGGCCTAGCTCTGCTGGTGTACTAGAGTTTATACGCTCTCTCCTTTCTGGCAAGGAGAAAGACTAGTAGTGCCATACCTGCTACTAGGGCACTAGTGCCAGCAACGCCTACTATGGCTAAGACAGCCCTGTTATCACCGTATTCTACTGGTGTTAACGGCTGACCCCTCATTGTAACAATGGTATAGCCTTTTGCTACGAGGGTTTCATTGCTATACATGGCCTCGATTTTAACAACAGCTTCATCACCACCTATGAGCCTGATACTATAGACTCCAGGTCCAATATCCTCTACTGCGACAACGCCGTCACCTGCTAGAATACTAGTCGATATATTTGCCTCAACCGGTTCACCCTCAAGGAGTACAGTAACTATGACATTATCGTCACTCTCTCTAGCCACTACGAGGTCTAGCTCAAGAACGGCTTTAATGGTCACTGTAGTAGAGAGCTCCTTAAGGAGCTTGCTTCTTACTGAGCTAGCTGTAAACCCCGCTGTTATGCTGGAATAGTCTATCCATGGCCTAAGCTCTACTCGGAGACGGCCATGACTATTAATAGGTACTTGGAATATACCACCATCAACACCACCGGGTATGACTGATGCTATCGTATTGTTTACGAGTACGAGTATTGCTTCATCCCCTAGAGTGCGCAGTAGATCCAAACCAGTTGCTCGAACAATAATACTATCCATGCGAGGCTCCACAGCTATACCTGCTGCTGCCACAATTAGTCTCTTGAACGCATTACCAAAGAACGCGTTTACTAGGTATAATGCTGGTGCACCCTCCCTCACACTAATATCGATGACGCAACTATCATTGCCTATCCTACGGATGCTATAGTCTAGCTCAACTAAGTCGACGAGCATGAATGAGTAATACCTCTTGAGGCCGACAACCTCAACGCGAGAAGGACACGGCGATACCTCTAGAGAGACTTTCTTCCCAGGCTCTGCCTTATAGAACGGTATTGAGCCGCTTGCCAAGCTAGAGATAGCTTCAATAACGCTATCTACATCAATGGTTGTAGCATTGATTGGCGATGTATCTACGAGGACCCGCTCTGCACGATAACTTGGCCACGGTGATGGTGCAACGGGGTCGCCCAAGAGTATAAACTCTTGAGCAGTAAGGATTGCCAAGTCTTCACCTCCCGTCGGCAGCGTTACACTAAACACACCACGAACCAGTGACAAGTATGAGGAGAGAGCACGGCGATACGCCTCACCTATGGTATCGGCCTTACCTAGCCATGCCGTTACTAGACCCGTTAAGCGAACCGCACCACCAAATTCTACTGCAAAAGAGGCATCTGGGCTAAACTTTGCTGAAACCAAAAGCTCAAACGCTGAACGCGATGAACCTATGTAGGCTACTCCTATCCCAGAACCCACAACAGCGACACCAATGCTTGGAGGCTCAAAGGGAGGCTCTACAAC
>JALTZQ010000240.1 GCA_027046105.1 Pyrodictiaceae archaeon | reverse complement strand
CTCGGAGGAGGGAAGTATACGCTATGAGCCTGGAATACATCTTCCCTAGCCCTGAATGGGGTGAAGCCTACTGCAAAGCACTCAATGAGAGTGAAGCCTATGCTAAAGCAGCAAAAGACTGGACAGCTGGCACAATACTACTACTAGTCCGTGATCCACCAAAAGAACTCCAGGAAAGGTATGGAGGCTCGTCAATGGGGTTTGTGCTAGATCTGCATCAAGGTAAATGCCGAGGTGTACGCTGGGTAATAGACCCGGGACGCGATGAAGCGGACTTCATAATATCAGCTAAGTACGAGACATGGCTAGAGGTTCTCGCGGGCCGTTTACATCCAACAACAGCCTTGATGACAATGAGGCTTCGTGTAGAGAAAGGGGATGTGTCAACACTACTACGATACGCCCAGGCAGCTATAGAAATGGTTAAAGCAGCACAAAACGTGCCAACAAAGATAATAAGATAATAGTAAGAACATGTACTAGCAACGATAAATCCTTATTTTATACCCCAGTCCATTCCCATAGGTCTTAGAGGATCCTCGGCCGACACCCGGGCGTGAGGCCCGCGGAAGGCGGGCTCGATGAACCCGGGCCCGGCTAGAGGCCGCGGCATTACACTACTTTCCTACCAGTACGGCATTATACTGTCTTTGTAATCAAGTGTTTTTCTAGGCTCTGTCCAAACCCCTATCATGACATGTAGTAATTACCATGACGCTAGTAGATGCAGGGCATTTCCTAAAAGAAGGTATCTAAGGACCTTAACAACAACGGAGACAGCCATTCATCTCTGGATCCTTGTTGATCCCACAGTGTAGGAGACCTATGTTCAGCTTATATCTGCATTTCTAGAACACTATAATCCTCGAATCAATGTTCTCCTCAAGGACACTACTTAGACTTTTTACTTCATCAATCTCGTCCACCAAGTCGCTCCTCTTTAAGCCATGCACACGTAGAGCAGTAGGGCAAACATAGACTTTCCCACCCATTATACGTAGCATACGTAGTAGATCTATGATTCTCTCCATTTCTCCCTCCACTAGGGCCTGTTCAAGCCCTTCACGGACCTCTGATCCTAGACCAAAACTCGTGTCGTCTACTCGATTCCGTGTCAGCCTTAGTACGCCGTAATGCGTAAAAAAGACAGTAACACTAACACCCATTGATTGTAGTGTTGCTGCAGTGCGTAGAGCAGTATGGACGCGTAAATAGTCACTATTATTGACTATTACAAGTACGCGTTCGGTCATAATTCCCCCAGTGCACTAGAGGTAGTTTTGGGTGATGTGTTTTTGGATACTCGTAATGGCCTAGGATGTATTTATATGCTATAATTAGACTTCTTTAGGGACTACAGTATAGCCGCACGATGCTCTTCTCTCCAGGGTCTAAGATAGCATTTAGAATAATTTTCGAGTTAGATCACTTCGGAGACATGTGGGGGTGATTGTGGTGGGGCTTGAAGAGCGTGCTAAGAAGATATGGAGGAAACTGCAAATCTATGTAGACTACATAGAGAGAGGAGCTATGCGTAAAGCTGTGCTAGATCTCATGGAGAAGCCTATAATAACCTTTACACGAGTTGAGCCACGTATCTCGCTTTGGGAGAGCCCAGCTGCTCCAAGAAAGCATCATGCTTATCCCGGTGGTTTATTAGACCATACTCTTGGTGTGACTGAGATTTCATTGAGGCTTGTTGAAGTCTACGAGAAGGTCTATGGTACAAGTGTTGATCGGGATGTTGTTATTGCAGCCGCCATACTCCATGACCTCTTTAAGTATTACCAGTATGAGCCTGATCCACTAACTGGTGGGTATAGGCCTCGTAGCGACTGGTACTTAAGCCATGACTTTGCTATGGTCGCCGAATTGTCGAAGAGGGGTGCACCAGAGAAACTTGTCAGAGCTGTGGCTGAGACTCATGGCACAGTGCCTTTTACGATGCTTGAGAGCCAACTTGTGCATCAAGCTGATACTGTGGATTCAAACATTGTTGCGAATGTGCAGGATATTTTGTGGAGGGTTTGCCAAGACCTTGAACTCGAGATTGAAGGGGTGAAGGCGATAAGGGTATTTCATGAGGCTCTCCGCAGGGCATCGATTTTCGATTATGCAAGAGTATATTATGAGAGTGGCCGTGATGGGCTAAGAACGTATATCAAGAAAATCTTGGGGCTATGATGGTGCTATGCCTAGTCTTAGGGGTTTTAGCAGGACGTCGGGTCCACCAAACCATACTGGTACGCCTTGGGGTGGTTCGCCTTTACCACACATTCCAGGATAGAATTGTAGTTCACGACTCTTTGCTTCAATACTACTGTAGAACGCTTTTGTTGTCAGCTCTAGCACTGGGTTCCTAACGGGCTCAGCAAGGTCGCCATTGCGGATCATATAGGATTCTAAGCCGACGTATCGTTGTCCCCACCTAACATCGTCTATGTTCCACTCCATGTATGATTTTATGTAGACACCATCTCTCGCTTCCTCTAGTAGCTCCTCAAATCTATGGTCACCTGGAGTAAGGTAGGTGTTTGCCATTCTAACTATAGGTTCGCTTTCATAATCCATTGCTCGTGCAGCGGCATTACTGCTAGTACCATAGATAGCAGCACTCCATCTATTGTGGAGAGGCTCGTTTATCAGTCCTTTGAGATAGAGGTAGCGTGGTCTTGCAGGCACGGTTTCGTCGTCGTATAGGTAGAAGCCAAAGCTACGCGGTATTGTTGGGTCGTCCACAACAGTTGCGTGCTCATTTCCTATACGTTCCTTACCAAGCATTTCGGCCTTAACATAGCTTTCACCAGCCTGTGCTGCTTCACGACCCCAGATACGGTCAGCCTCCATGGGATGCCCCGCACTCTCGTGAACTATGAGGCCTACAACCTCGCTGCCAACAATGACCGGAACAGGATCCCTTGGGGGCTCTACGCCCTCTAATAGCACTCGTTCAATTCTTTGCAGCTCTTCTGGGACCTCGTCTAGAGGATTCCACTCATCAAGCCATTCAAGGCCACCAGAACCGCCATAGTCTATGGCTCTCTGCATAGTCCCCTTTTGCGGATGAGCAAGTGTCACCATTATGAACAATGCTAGTCGTGGTATACGAGAGTAGACCCATCCCCCATCACTTGTGACTATCTCTTTCTCTTCGTCCCACTCCGTGTATGATACGCTAAATGTTGCTAGTTTAGCCTCGCGAAGAACACTATTTGATCTTTTCCAAAGCTCTTTGGCTAGCGCTATCTTGTCCTCTATACTCATGGAGTCAAAGGTTTTTCTCATGGGAGCCTCAAATCTTGCATAGCCAAGCCTCTCTTCACTCGACATGCGATGCTCCACACCGCCTCTAGTGCCAGCACGTGCCTGTGCTAGTGCTCTTTCCACGGCTTCTGTGACGCCTTCACGAGTAAGTGTTGAAGTCGATGCAAAGGAGAGAACCCCCTTATAGAGGACCCTAATGGCTATGCCCTCAGAGATTTCCCTGCCAGCTGCTAGGAGTCTATCACTACGAGTACTTATGGAGAGAATCCTCCTTAGATGATACCTTGCTTCAGCATAAGAAGCTCCACGACTTACAGCATAGTCTACTGCGTAGTCTAGAAGAGACTTATCCACAGCCAATGCAGCATACACACCGTGTTTTTAATGAGCACTAGAGAGCGCACTATTATGCGTAGAGGCGGAGCGGCGGGGATGTAATGAGGAGCCCAACTGATAGAGCTAGTAGAGAGAATCTAGTATTGGTAGTGGGAGAACCTCCTGTTAGACTCATTTTCAAAGGTAGTGATGGCTTCTCTGTGCTCGCTTCAGATGTAGCTGAGTCATCTATGGGTGAAGTACTGGCATCACTCCTCCTCGCAGCACCCCAGGTTGAGGAAGGCAAAGAACTCTATGATGCCCTGTTGAAAGAGTATATTGTGAGGATATATCGTGACGAGCTATGGAGACTGTATCGTCTCTTTGACCAAGCATATGGCCATGTAATCATGGCCCCAATTGCTCCACTAGTTATGCACATGTCCCGCCTCGCCAGCCTATATCCATGGCTTCGCCCTTTGTACAACAAAGCCCTCAGCTCCTCCAAGTGGCTAGCCAGGTTGAACGAGTACGGTATGCATGTAGCGAAGGAGCTAGGCCTCGAAACAAGCACCAAAATAGTACGTACTACAAGTGCAAAGCTCCCACCTAAACCCCAAACAAGGTACACGAGTAGCTTAAGAGATGTAATAGAAGCCTATGACGCTATACAAGAGCTTCTAAGCCCACAGCGTGTAGCTGAAGGCTTGACTAGTAAACTACATCCCCTGTTACGAGACCCCCTCCTTCTGATAAGACTAGATCGTGCAAAGATAGCCACTAGACTCCTGTCTTTTGAGGATCACCTTTACCGGTTAACCGGTGTCTCGAAACTCATAAAGACCTTGAGGAGATACTCTGCAATACGTAGCACACGTAAAGTTGTTGTAGAAGGGTTTACCACTGCAGTAGTCAAGGACTATACATCACCGATTGCAGCCAAATGGCTAATAGCAGCAATACTAACATTACACCTCCCCAAGCCACGATTGGCACCCAAAAAGAGACTCACAGCTGAATACCATTACACATGCCTACTACTTGACAAAGGCTACAACGTACATGAGCCTATACTGGTTGATGTACGAAGGAAGAGGGCGGCATATAAGTACGTGGAAGGTGTGAACTTGGCTGAATTGCTTAAGAAAACACCTACACCACCACACTATAGAAGCCTTGGTATGCTCCTAGCAAGCCTACATAGCGATGGAATTAGTCTCTGGGACTCTAATCCAACAAACATTGTTGCAACACCTACTGGTGAACTATACATTGTAGACCTTGAGCAAGCAAGGAGTAATCCAGGTCTTGAAGAAAAAACGTGGGATCTCGTACTAGCCGTATACTATACGGGGATCTATAGCCCACGTGAAACACACACTCGCGCAAAGATGGTGGCAGAAGGCTATCTTGATGCAGGAGGGGATCCACGTGTGGTAAGAGAAGCGGCTAAACCGAAGTACATGCTACCATTCACGGTAGCCATAGCACCAACAGTACTTGATAAAGCAAGGAGAACATTCGCATACATTGCAGAATCATACGTGTAGTCCTCAAGAACGTTAGTAGCACTGTAAAGCGTGCTAGTTTCTCGCCAAGACCAATTTAGTAGCTAAAAGGACATCGGACAATAGAGTCCAAGCGGTTACATCGACACCAGCACCAGGCCCTTCAAGGTAAATTCTACTCTCATCCCCAGTCTCAATCACAACACCGTTGTTGGCTCCATTGACGTTATAAAGAGGATTATCTGGTCCAATATCAACGAGTCTTACGAAAGCCTTACACCCATCAATAACAGCTACATACTTAAGCCGCATTCCACGCCTTAGTAGCTCCTCAACTCTCTTCTCTGTATTCTCGGTAATCTTGTCCTCTATAACTACGTCGCGTAGGGTAGTATTGCAACCCAGCGTCTGTGCGATAATAGCTGCTTTTGCTGCAAGATCAACACCGTGTAGATCGTTTGACGGATTAGGCTCTGCATAGCCCTCCTCTTGTGCTCTCCTAATAGCTTCATCCAAGCCTAAACCATTCTCCAATAATCCAAGTACGTAGTTTGATGTACCATTAAGTATGCCAATAACCCTCTTTACTCCACGCCCTAGAAGCCCATAACGTAGTAAGTCTATAAGGGGAGTACCAGCCATAACCGTGGCTTTATAAAAGATCTTTTGTTTCTCAAGCTGGTTCAGTGCGAGAGCCAGTGGAGGCTTATCAGCAGTAACATAGGCCTTCCCCCTCTGCAAGGCTGCCTTAGCATAGGCTAACCCTGGTTGCCCATCCTTATAGCTACTAACGGCAGCGTTAACGAGTACGTCGTAATCAAGCCGATCGATGATGTCTAGTAGACTCCCCTTTCTCCCAGCAATAGCTAGACCTCCCCTTGGCAACATAGTAAGATCCAATACTCGGCTAGCTGTAAGCTCATCCCCGAAGACGTAGCCTCTTGAATCAGCTATAGCTACGAACTCTAGTCTTAAACTATGTTTCTTCTCGAGAACATGGTATTGCTCGATGATTAGTTTAGCAAACCTTCTCCCTACACGACCAAAACCCACTAACACTAACCGTACCTTCTCCAATGGAAACCCCGAGAAGAAAGGATAAACCTAAGACATTGTGGCCAAATAAAACCACTACATGCTGGACCCAAGTTCTCTGGGGGAAAAACCGCTACCGGAGAGAAGGAGAGGTCTTAATGCAAGGTTTCTGCGTTTCTACCATGGTTTCTACTATATACCACCATACTAGGGCTAGACCGTGTATACGCCTACTGGAGTAACACTTAGCCTTGCTTGTTCGAGTACCATGTCTATTTTACTGCATAGACCAGCTATTTCCTTTGCAACATTTTCTGGTACTTCGTAAATGTATGCGCGGCCGCCACGGCGAAGAGGGTATGGCCTCCTTACTACAAGATTCTTTGCTGTGAGTCTGCGAAGAGCCCTACGTACTACTTCGGGGTTTCTATCTAGAGCTTTGGCTATATCGATAACTAGCCAACGTCCACCCTTCTTTAGCATAAGCTCTAGTACTTGTGCTTCCTCCTCTGAGAGCCCTAGTACACACTTCAGCAGGCACTTCATGGCCGAAGCTGTTAGTTCGAGTCCATTGTCTCTATTTGTGGTCATTTTTGAAACACCCTTTCCAGGGGAGCGCGAGAGGATCGAGTCTGATGTTTACGCCCGTGTAGTTAACGGCTGTTTAAGAAGGATTTATTTTTATCGGTCTTCGTCCAAGCAACGAGATCTAGTTAGAACTAACTTTAAACACCGCTTTTGTTGCAACTCCATGATAGGTGTCTTGACCCCTCTATATTCATGACAATGACGGGATACGCTGCACTATGTTGCATCCGGTAGTTAGGGCAACCTAGCAGGGCATATTTCTAGGTTATTTCGCGTGTGAAAAGTAGGTTGTTGTATCCTAGTTATTGATTAACAGGTGCACTTCGTCATAGCCCCATCTATCAGTATTGTCGCTCCTGCAGTGAACCTTGTTCTTGGAGAGATGAGGAAGGCGACTAGTAGAGTTAGTTCATCGAAGTCACCTACACCTATTGGTGATAGTGCTTCAACCCGTTCTTTCCAAAAAGTTTCTGGGTCCAACCCTTCTCTACGGGCGATTTCGGCTGTGGACTTGCGTGCACCGGGAGTGTCAAATGTACCGAGTAGAAGCGTTGTTGCACGTATCCCCTGCCTACCATAGGTTCTTGTTACAAGCTTTGCTAGTTGTACTAGGCCCGCTCGGGCGGTGTCAGCTAACGCAAAGTATTTCATGGGCTCTCTAATACTGGCTGACGACAAATAAACGATTGCGCCTCCACGCCTCTCGGCCAGAAGTCTATTGATAAACAGTTTTGTAAGGTAGCCGGGTGCTACTAGATGAATTAATGCAGCTTCAACCCAGTCGCTATAGGAGGTCTCATGGATTAGACACGGTTCGCAAGCGACATGGCCCGCATTGAAGACGAGTGCATCTAAGCCACCAGTAAGCCTCCAAGCCTCGTTAACAAGTTTTTCAAGATCCCTCTTCCGTCTAAGATTAGCTGCGATACCGTAGACTTCTAGGCCCTTCAATCTCAATTCATTAACGGTTCTTGCCACATTTGAAGAATTACGCGATGAGATAATGACTTGTGCCCCCCACTTTGCGAGCCTTGATGCAACCTCATAGCCTATTCCACTGGTTGATGCAGTTACGAGTACACGTACACCATGTATAAGTGGCAAACCAGCGTCCTTCAACCCCAATGCCAGACCCCCGCAAACCAGGCCTCATACAGCTAGTTGGTGGGTTGGGGTGGAGCTATGCTTATTCCCCACTATACCCCCATTGCCGTTGTACAGTTGGGTTTGGAACCGTGTGGCAAGGTCAAGGAGATACTGTAGTGGGTTACTTACTAGCGTTCACTGCAGGTGTTCTCTTTGGTGCTAGTGACGCTCTTGTGCGTGCAGCTTCTCTTAGGCTAGCACCGCTCACGAATACATTGATAAGTCTGATTATCGGAACCCCTATACTCTGGTTCTCAGCATTAGCATTGGGCTCTGTCCTCCCTACGGGCTTGTCACTATGGCTTTATGTGGCAGCGGGTATACTCAATTTCGTGGTGGGCCGTCTCCTTTTCTACATGGCCATATCCTACGCGGGTGCAGCTACAGCAGCTATAGCTGCAAGCCCTACAGTTGTACTAGCATCCTTAATGGCATGGCCTCTTCTTGGTGAAGAACTTGGAGTCTTCGAGCTTCTAGGGGTAGCACTTGTAGCAATAGCAGTGTATCTTGCAACAACAAAACCTAGTGGACGCCCTCTACATGGTGGTAGCATGGCCAAGGGTGTAGCAGCAGGGCTTTCAGCCAGCACGGTTTTCGCGGTTACAGCTATCCTTGTAAGAATGGCATCAGCCTACGAGGCTGGAGACCCCATAGCAGGTGTTGCAGTATCTTACACTGCCGCACTGCCTATAATCCTAGTAGTGGTGTTGGCAAGGAAAGAGCTGAGTAATGCTCTCGGACTAACAAGGCACCACTTATACATGGCTGCAGCAGCACTATCTGTCGCGATGGCCCAGTTAACTAGGTACGCAGCATTAGCCTTAGTACCTGTAGCACACGCATCAGTCCTAATGAGCTTATTCCCACTACATACCATAGCATTTGCGATAGTAATCCCTGGTATTGAGGAGAAGCCGGAGATAAGACACGTTGTGGCAGGAATACTAGCTGTC
>JALTZQ010000239.1 GCA_027046105.1 Pyrodictiaceae archaeon | reverse complement strand
GGAAGGAATCTATGCGTGTACCTTGCTCCTAATAAGCCTATAAAGCTTCTCCACATTTGCCTCAATAGTATCGTGTTCCGTATCTAGCACTAGGTCTGGCTTCTCAGGCGGCTCATACGGATCACTTATACCAGTGAAGTGCTTTATTTCGCCCCTTAGTGCCTTCCTGTAGAGACCCTTGGGGTCACGGCGTATACACTCCTCAAGGCTACACTTGGTGTATACTTCCAAGAAGGGGGCCTCCTCTTCAACTATTGCGCGAACTTCTCTTCTCACATCACGGTAAGGTGAGACAAAACTACACAACACGATAACCCCGTTGCGTGCGAGTAGTCTCGCTATCCATGCTACACGTAGTAGATGTCTTCTACGCTCTTCACGGGTAAAACCCGCATCAGGGTTTATTGTTTTACGAACCCAGTCACCATCAAGTACTTCTACACGATAACCTTCTGTGCGAAGACGCTCAGCAACCCTTGTTGCAATTGTTGTTTTCCCGCTACCAGGAAGCCCAGTAAGCCACACCACTACACCTCTATCGAGGCACTTGAGCTCCACGCTCACCACCACATTATACGCCATTATTTCTGTGTTGGGCTGCTGGGCTACTTAACAACGACTAGGCCGGAACTACCCAGGGCCTCCCTCATGCAGCAAGGAGGGTTTATTGAAGGTGGTTGCCGTAGTCGAGATTTACAGATAGCTAGCGTCATAGAATTCAGTGTTGACTACTGGGGATCTACTCTTGCTAGGGTTTATGTGGTTGTTTCCAGTATTGCCCTACTAGTTGGGTATATGCTTTCTTAGCTAGACTCCGTATGGTCTTATCTACTACAAGTACTATAGCCGTGTAAACGACTGTAGTGTAGATAGCTCCTTTCGCTACTGTTTCCACGTCTAGCCAGAAAACCCCTTTTACACCCGTTGGTGCAAGAAGTGTTGCGGCAAGGTACGCTATAGCATAGTAGGCTAGGGTTGGTAAAACAAGTTCTTTTGCCATTACGTAGAGGCTTGTAATGCTTGAGGCAGCCTTTGCCAACAATAGAGTCCTAATAATGTTTGATAGGAGTAGAGCTAGGGCCCATAGTAGTGTTGCCTCTGCTAGTGTAGATGCTTGGCTAACTAGTATTGGATAGAGTATGGCAAAAAGGGTTGCGGATGCTAGTGCATATGTTATTGATTTCCATAGTGTTCCTCCAGGTACTGGTGTTCTTGAGCGTTCGTGTCCTTGGAGTATCTGGGTTAGGGTTAGAGCGTAGTATAAGACAAGCACGTTGATAGTGTATAACTGGAGTGCTTGGGCTGCAAAGGCGTATGCCGGGTTTAGTAGGGAAATGGTTTCGTTGGGCCGAGCAGCCATATAGCCTAGTGGAAGAGCGGCCATAGCTAGTGTGGCTCGCCATGTTAGGAGTACTGTGGAGTAATCTCCACCACTGAGGAGATAGGCGTATAGGTGGCGTGTTGCAACCATGGAAACCTCATAGACTATGTTAGCGAAGAGTATGGCGGCGAAGAATCCTGCCACAGCGTCCGCTCCTACAAGTATCTTCGCATAGATGGCGTCTAGGCCGTAAAGCATGAATGTAAGCCACACCATTAGTGGGAGGAGTACCCCTCTCCGGGAAAACCATTCACGAATACACTTCCAGCATATTGGCTCCCTGAGCAGGTGTTTTGATGATGCTAGTGTGGTGAGTATAGCAGTAGTCATTGCGATGATTGCTGAGACTAGTGCTCCCCAAAGACCAGTACCCAGTACTAGGACGAGTACGACGACTAGTACCGTGG
>JALTZQ010000238.1 GCA_027046105.1 Pyrodictiaceae archaeon | reverse complement strand
GCTACTCATAACTTAGCACCGCCGTCCTCTCTATACCCTTAAGTTATTGTAGCGGGGGTGAGGTATATTTAAAAAGGAGTTAGTGTTTAATAGGCTTTGCGTTTAAGCTCCTTCATTCTGTTGCGCCATCATCTTCTTCCATTGCTCTACCACGTCATAACCATATATGGCTTTTAATAGCTCCCTCCCCTCTTCAGTAACCCTTTCAGGAGTCCATGGAGGGTCAAATACCACCTCTACCTCGACATCTCTAGCTTCAGGCACAGCATCTCTAACCGCCTCCTCCACATAAGCTGGAAGTGCAACGCTAACTGGGCATCCTATAGCGGTAAGTGTCATCTTAACCTTTATGAGAGGCTTGCCCGAATCGCCATTTTCCACTTTAACCTCATATATCAGGCCTAAATCGTATACGTTAACAGGTATCTCAGGGTCATAAACCTCCTTTAAAGCCTTAACCACCCTTTCAATTATCTCCTTATCGCCTTCCAGCTTGACATCGCCTGTAGTCTCTCCCATTCCAGGAAACCCCCCTTTAACAAATGTTAAATTTGAAGGGTGATTATTCTTTCCCTTCAACCTTCTCCCGCTTCTTAGAAGTACTCATCCTTCTAGAAAGCCTATAGACTACTATCAGATAAGATATTGCAGGTGATAAGGCCACTATTAAGAGGCCTATAAAAGCAAGCCATAGGCCGAAGCGCCCGCTCATAGCTACCATAATTGAGCCTACAAGCGCTATTAAAGCTGTTAACGCTAGCTTTTCAGCTACAACCCTCTTCAGAGATAGACGCGCCAAGCTTTCTAGCACCCTCCACTATGTGCTTTAGAGAACGCATAGCTTCTTCTACAGCCTCAGATCTACTCTCAGCAGAGGCTAAAGCCTTAATAGTTATTACCGGATTACCAGTCTCATAGCCTTCCGGATGACTCTTAATATAAACTCTATGAGCCTTCTTATGCGCTTCATCTATAACTGGTGCAAGAGACGATTCAGGAACTCCATAGACCTTTACGGTGCACTCTACAATTTCTAAGGGCGGAGCGACCCTCTTTAATATAGGTTCAACTTCAACCTCAAACATAGCTTTCATTTCAGAGGGTACTCCTGGAAGTGATATAATTATGGAGTTGCCAATCCTAAGTAGAGATCCAGGCGCAGCTCCAATGGGATTCTTAAGCGGTTTAGCACCATCAGGAAGCAAAGCCATCTTAACCCTGTGAGGGGTAAGTTCCAGGCTTTTAGCCTCATAAAACCTCCTCACCATATCTAGGGCGGTCTCGTCTACACTCAGCTTTAAGCCAAAAGCTTTAGCAACACCTTCAAGAGTCCTATCATCATAGGTAGGTCCTAACCCTCCAGTAGTTATCACTATTTTAGCTCTTTCCGTAGCCCTTTTAACCTCTTCAGCGATATCGTCAATGTTGTCGGGCACAGTTACTATACGCTCTACTTCGAAGCCTAAGAATGTAAGCTTCCTACCAAGCCAGGCTGCGTTAGTGTTTATGGTCCTACCTATCAAGAGTTCGTTCCCAACACTAATTATCCAGGCTTTGGGCCTCTCCAAGCCTGGCACCCCACCATGCTATTATAAAAGGCAAGAGCTTATGCTTAGTTTAATGGAGTGATAGTATAGCGTTATTAAAGTCTATACCACCTTTTTAGCCACGGCTTATAACAGATATTCCACCATACGTCCTTATACGAATCCTCATCGAGAACCTTTAGCTTTATAAGTAAGTCCTCGCCTTTCAAAGCTATAATATCTTCCTCGTAACTGCAAGCAGCAT
>JALTZQ010000237.1 GCA_027046105.1 Pyrodictiaceae archaeon | reverse complement strand
AAGTAGAAAAGTTCCTAAAATATGAAGATCATTTAGTCATCACAAAGGTTCCGGTTAAATATATTTCTGTAAATGAGCAATGGCTACCCTACGTACTTGGCCTAAAGCATTATCTAATGCTTAAATCACATAATTTCTTCGTTCGCCTAGAAGGGATTGCCAATGTAAATATTGGTCTATTTACACTAGCAAACGAATTCTTTATTATAACAGAAGAAAAAAAGCAACAATTTGGGATAGAGGATGAATTCCTAAGAAAAATAATTGTCTCACCTAAGGAATTAAATAAGCCTATTGTAGATTCACAAGCTATTAGAAATTACGTTCTTTATTGTAATAAGCCAAAGGAACTCCTTAAAGGAACAAACGTTCTAAAATACATAGAGTGGGGCGAAAATCAGCCTGTAAGAATACGGGGTAAAGATATAATTGTACGCGGGTATCACAACACTCCACGTATAAAGAAAGCTAATAGAAAACCTTGGTACAACCTAGTTCCTGAAATAGAGAGAAGATGTGTGAAGCCTATTTTACTTCCTAGGCGAATATACGATAAATTCTATGTAGCTTGGAACAAGGATTATGTTGTGGCTTCCGATAACTTTATAGTAATTGAACCGAAAAATGAAAAATTTATATTTCCACTACTAGCAACGCTAAATTCTTCCATTACCGAATATTTCGTAAGAATTATGTGCCATCTTTATGGTGGCGGAGTTTGTGACCTAACACCTAATATAGCAAAGAAAATTCCTATTATTGACCTAACTAGACTAAACCAGGATTTATTGAAAGAGCTTGAGAAAAGTTTTATGAAATTTATAAATAGCCTAGATAAAGCAGAAATAGATGAAATAATAATAAGTATCATTGGTTTATCTAATCAGGAATATAGAAATATGCTTAAGGAGTTGGAAGAGGTAAAAAAAGTGCAAAAAGAGCGTCATTAGACCTCCTCTTGGGGATAGAGCCTTGGAAGTCTTTTGTTAATCAGCTCCTGCTCTCTTTTTAAACCCCCATTAATGATATATTGTGGTAGCGTGTCAATAGGTTTAAAGACTTCCTTTCTATAGTAAACGGCGGGTCTCCTTTCTCTCGCTCTCATCTTCACTTCTATAATATTCTTTTCTAAGTCATATAACGAGGCCCACCAGGCATTCACTCCAACATACCTCATTGTAGGTGGATTGTACTCCTCGAGGACTTGTACATGAAATAGAAATGTGGGTATACGATATTCTGGTCTTTTTAAGAAGCCTAATATATCATTGCAATCACTAATATCAAGTTGAAACGAAGACATATCTGAAATACTACTTCTACCTGTTTTCATCTCGATTGCAAAGACAGGTTTTTCATTCTCTAAAGCGACGAAGTCAGGTTTAGGATAGGACTTCTTTTTAAACTCTCTGTGTTGCTTATAATTCATAGGAATCACCGGATCCTCTACCTTTAACACTATGTTAATTCCGTATTCTTTTCTAACTGTATCCCACAATGATAATACGAAGTTCCTTGCTGCAAGTTCTTTACCGTACGAATGTATTATTCTTTCACATATTTCGCATAAGAAGTAGAAATATTGCCTCACTTTTGTTCTTCTTCCACAATAGAGACAGTAGCCTTCTATATATCCATTTTGAGGCATAATATATGCTGGTTTATATTTATTAAATGCTGTGTTATATAACTTTCTAAAACATTCGTCACATAAAAAGAAGCTGGTTAATCTCGAATCTTTTCTTTCAGAGCCATGCCTAACGCATATATGTCTGGGCTTGACGCTTTTATTCACGACATTCACCAGGCTATTAGGTAATACCTTATTATTTATAAAGAGTGAAGCAACGGTATTGTAAGATTTCATTAAGAAGAGAGCACTCTCATACAGTAATTAAGATACCTAGCAATATATTCTAGCTATTTAAGAAGGAGTATCAGAACTATGCATTGCTGTGCTATACCTACAATACACGTTGTATAGCTATTATTAAGGCATAAACGCATCTTGCAACTAAGCAGCTTAAGAATAGAGGGCATTGATTATCTCAAGAAATATCGTGGCCAGCTGTTTTCAAAGCTTATCCCTAAATTACCCATTCTACCTACCTGTACCTGAAGTATGTTTCATCATTGTTTTGGTCCACGTGTTCGCTTGGTATGACAAGGTTCCTCATCGTCTTTATCGCTTTCTGGGGATTATAGTTAACTGCAACTAGTGTCTCTCTACTGAGGTTCTCCAGCTTGAATCCACCGGTACCATCCGGGTAGACGGCTACGTATAGTATCAGTGGTTTTCCATAGCTTAGCCAGCCAAGGTTCTTTACCAGGTAGTGTATTCTCCTGGCTTCACGGTAACCTCCTGGAAACAGATTATGTATTAGGTCATGAGCTGGTTCCACGTGTACGAATCCCTGTTTCAAACCCATGCTTTGTAGGATTTTCGCTAGTTTCTCTGAGCGAAAGTAGTGGAATCTTGGCTTAGCTTTCCTCTCTTTGTAGATGAAGATATCCTTTACCCATAGCAGCCATCTTCCCGTCCTGCGGACGCCTATCAATGTATGCTGGAGAAAACCTAGTGCTTTACCTGTACGGCCTTGTTTTATGAGCTTCTCCACTTCACGAAGAACCCTCCTAACAGCTAGCGGCATAGCCTCTCCGCCCACAAGGCTTCTCCCTGTTGAGTGGCCTTCACTAGAAGTCTCTAAGAGTTGTTTTGCACCCCTCTGGCCAGCCTTAACACGCTTAACATCTATCGCCTCTAAGACTAGTTTCTCATCTTCTATTCCAGCATGGTACCTGGCTCCCCTCTTCACGATTATGCCCTTCTTCTCCATTCTCTCCAATAGGTCTCCAACTGTACCATTGCTCAGCCTCCTCTTCCTCAGAAGCTCATATACAGCTTTGACCTCTGTGAAGCTCATGCCTTTGTCGTTGTAAAGGTGTTTTAGCAGGTACCATATAACGTATTGTATGCCATACACCCTATAGTACGCGAGGACTGCTTGCAAGCGGCCTAGTATCTCCATGGGGAGTTCGTGGGATAGTATGACTAGTACTAGGCTGGCTACTCCATAGCCGGTGCCCGCCGGGTCCAGCGCCGTTACTCTGAAGGGGTAGACTCCTACCACGTTAGGGGCTACTGTTAGCCCGAGTCTTGAGGTGAAGGGTGTTCTAGCCTGCTCTGGTGCTAGCGTGTAGTGTGCTATGCTCGGCTCTAACCCCTCCACCACTAGGCGTACATACAACCCAGACCTTAACCCTACATGGAGAGTGAGGCCGACTCTAGAGCCACGCCTAGCCACGACTACTCTTCGTGGAGGCCTAAAGGTGCTGCCGTCTTACTGTCTCCTGCGAGTTCTCTAGTTGTAGAGACAATACTGCACCCCACTACTTTAGATGAGAGACGGCCATAATTATAGTGGCAAGGAGAAGAGAGCAGCCAGGTTTAGACCCGACCCAGGTCGGGTTATCCCGCCCCGGACACCATTATACCTGCCGCCGGATCCTGCATCTGATATGATAATAAAAACATACCTAAACGTAACGGTAAGAACAGCAACCATCAGCTCATGGAGGCTCTGCACATAATAGGCTGAGCGTTGATGGCTGGATGTCTTGAGATTGTCTGGGTTTTTTCGCAGGGTTTCTCTGAGGTTTGATTAACGGGTTCAGGTGGTTGCCCGCCTACTTTCTATGGGGTACCCGGCTAACTTCTCTGCCTTACCCGGAGGATTTCCCAGCGGATTATTTGAAATTATCTGTGCAGTTACCTTGGCGGGGAAGGGGGTAGAACCCGGCGGAAATCCCTAACCGAGTGTTCCGGGTCTCCGGTCGGCTCCAGGGAGACTCTAGAGCATAGGTATAAAAAGTATCCGTAGACGGGGATATCGTAACGGAATCCACTTGGAAAACTGTGCGGGTAAGGATGGGAAGCCCGCCAAACTTCTATAGGGAATCCGTCAAGGCATCTCTGCTGCAAGGTAGGGTATGAATTTGCCTCGTTTTATATACGGTAAGTGTCTTGGTGTACGGGTTTTTAGTGCGTATTGTCTATAATGAGCAATATCTGTGAGAATGGTAATTGTAATGCGCATCTTTCTTTATGATGTTTTATCTTAATTCACGCAGACCCGGTGGTAAGTATGCTTTTGCTCAGTGTCCGTGATGACTTGTTTCTTTAAAATGTCCTGGTCCTAGTTAGATTAATGGGTATACGGCGGTAATAGGGAGTGGGAGTAGGATTGGATAATGGGTACTATATCGTATCGATAGCGGGGTATCTTCATGATATTGGTAAGATTGTAACTAACTATCTCCATGACCATGAGGTCTTCAAGGAATATGTTGAGAAAGGTAGAAGTGTGAGAAGCCATAGGCATGCCTGGGTGGGCTCGTTTTTACTATCCGGTTATGGTTTTCCTAAACCTGTAGTGGATATTGTTGAGAAGCACCATGAAAGAGTGGTGGATAAGGCTGTTGGGATCGTGCAGTGGGCTGACCGCTTTGACGCTAGTTATAGAGCTGGTACAGCAAGGGATAGAGGAAGAAAGCTTCCAATAGAAATTGCTGCTGTAACAGGTTTAGACGTAGCGAAGACTCTACATGGAATCGACTTAGATGAATACCTAGAGAACTCTTTGCGGTATTTATGCGGTATTATTGAAGACAGCCCGAGACTCGCTGCGCTGCTTATAGATGGCTTTTACCGCGAGGCAACTATTCATTTAAGATCCGATAGCATGGGCGATGAGAATATATCACTTTATGCTCATTCCAAGATTGTTGCAGCACTAACCAGCTTGAGAGCGAGATACCCGCATTCTAGCCCCGCTTTAGTTATTATAGAACCCGCTACTGAGGAGCGAGCACAGTTCATGACGGTTGATATAGTAGAGTATCTTGCGGGCCTACACCTTTATGTCTACTTTGGCGTTCTGGGTGCTGTATCCGGCATGCTTGGCGGCCTCGGGCTTGACCCATCGTTTCACATAGTTTCTGAATCATTATCGCGTTTTGTAGTTATCCTTGGGAGAGAGCATGTGACTACTCTTCTGGATTATTTGAGAAAGCTTGCAACAGATCTTGACATACCTATACACGTCGGATCATACGTTATGGAGAAAGGCATGCTAAAGAGGGATGTAGAGATCAAAATACACCCGGAACCTGTGGCATTCTCGACGGGTTCCCGGCTTATATGTGATGTATGTCATCAGCCAATACAGGATAAGGAGCTAATGCTGGTTCTACGGAGGGCCTCAAAGACTATTAGGCTTTGTGAACGCTGTAGCCTCATAATGCACGCATACAAAATCTTAGCAGGAGCTCAGAGAGTTTTATGCATCAAAAAGACCGAGAACGGGCTGTTGAGGTATCCCCAGCTAGGCTTAGTAGTAATTACCTGTGATCCCTTCAAAGATAGTGACTATATAGCAGTACGTCGAATAGGCTTCCAGTATCGAGATGCGAGAGACGTTGTGGCATTAATACCCTCTATAGATGTCTATCTTGACGTGTTTCGAAAAGAATACAAATATTTAGCTGGAGTATCACTGAAGAGATTATTAGATAAACTGATAGAAGAAGGTAAGCTTCATGAATACGTATCCACCGTAAATATTCTAAATAGATACATAATGCATGCTATTAATCATACGAATCAGAAAACCAAAATCCATTCCCTAGAAATAGTTGATGATAGTGCCGTATTTGAGGCGATTTCGCCTTTTGATGTAAACCCTGCTCTCAGCACCCTCTTGAACTCGAAACTAAAAGAGTACACCGTAGTGGCAATAGTACGTAGAGGCTCTCCTGGAACCACATATAAGAGACTCAAATACATAGTTCGAAGGGCTAGCAATACAAATAAAGTAATTATTATAGACTCTCTAGAAAACGCATTAAGTCTACATGATATTTCAGCGTTTAGAGAGTTGTCTCAAATACTCAATATATCTTATAGCACGCTTTATAAGAGGCTTATCAAAATACTGGATACTTTAACCGAGTATACCAACTCCTTTAAGCAAGGAGACAATATTGAGAAAATCTACCTTAAATCAATAATTCTTTCACGCCTTGTCGAGCCTGCATCGTTGGCTGAGAAAACGGATATAGAGTTACATGATCTATTGCCATTCTTAGATCTAATGGGATATGAAGAATCAGCAGCTATGGAAGACTTTAGAGAGAAACTTTCAAAGTTCTTGGATGAAGAAAATAATGTTAGAAGCGTGGTAAATATTGTCTCGTTTCTAAATAGGATTGGCGAGGTGGTCCTAGTTGAGTGAGAGTCAGGATATTCAGCTTATTCAGGGTTTCTGCGAGAGCTTGAAAAGGCTCGATTTGAATGAGGCTGCAAGAATAGTTGAGGATGTTGCAAAAGAGCTTCTAAACGTGAAGGCGGTTACTCCTTCTTCTCTAGAAAAGCTTGCCAGCCTTGTAAAGCAAGAGATATCTGACGAAGTTGACCTTGCCGAGGTGCGCAGTGAGATGGCAAAGCTTAACATACCTTACATATCGTCCTGTATTGCAGAGGCTCTCAAGAATGCTGGCCCAGGAAGTAAAGAGCTAGATAAACTACGTAAGCTTGTAGGTGCTCTTATAAATTTCTATAAGTATTATAGTGGTATAGAGAAGCGTGAGGTGTAGGCTTATGGGGCTATTATTACTAGTGGTCAATGGTATAGCTCGCGCAAATGAGATACATATAGGTTCAGGAAGGCCCGATCCTACAGCCAGGACGCTGGACTTAGCTTCAGCGTTTAAACCTCATCCTAATGTTCAAGGTAGCAGAAGCGAGATACCATATATACCTGCATCATCATGGGTAGGTGTCTTAAGGCACCTTTTAGAAAAATACTATGACCTTCCAGCACAGACCCCAAGAATAAGGAGAAGAGGTAATGTTACTATAATTGCTCCTATCCATGAATGTAGGACTTTGGACGAGATATTGAATTGTCCGGTGTGTAAGCTTTTTGCCCGTCGAGACATTGTAGCGTGGTTTGACGATATGGAACCGTTAGGAACAAGCTATAGGGTGAGAGGTACAAGAGCAGGTGAATACCTTGTATACAACGAGGCTAACCAGCTAATAGCCCAGGTGTTCGTAAAGGATGAGGTAGTTATTCCACGTGATATTGATAAAACCCAAGTTGAACCTGGCCAAGTAGGGTTACAAGGGACACAACCACTTAGTGGTAGAGACCTTGTTCAGAGGGGTTTCCGGTTTGAGCCGATACCCCGACAGGTACAAGTTGTAAGCGGAATATTCAAGTTTAGCGCGAAATTCGATATGACTAAGCTTAGTTTCGATGATATTAAGCCATTCTTTATAGGGTTAGCTCTACTTGAGGAGCGTTATGTGGGTAGGAGAGGCTCTAGGGGGTATGGGAGGATAGAAATTGATGAACTAAGCTTTGAGCTTAGAGGTGCTAGTTATTATGAAGGAGGAGAGCTTGTGAGACTGGAGGTTGAATATAAGAGGCCTAGAGAGGTCTTGGCGAATTGGGAGAACTTGAAGAAAGTATATGAGGATGCTGTTAAGAAGCTAGCTGGTAGCTGAGGGAGTACTAATGTTTCTATTTAAATTGATTAGGTTAAAGTTTTTCTCTCCAATTATATTTCAACATAGCCATATAGAGACCCCATGGCGTGTACCAAGTGATTACCTTGTAAGAGCACTGACTTATGCATATTCAAAGTTGTATGATGTGAGAGAGTGGTTCAGGTTTCTAGAGCACGATATCTTGAGGATTTCTTCGCTTATTCTTATTCGTAGAGATAACCTTTACTTTCCGGAGTATGGCGTTAAGGGTTATGTGTCGCTTGATGGCGATATAGTGGATTCAAGTAGCCTTGTGAACGTTGTTTCACGTGTACGTATACCACGTATTGAGGGAATTGAGCCTACACCTTTTGAAGACTATCAACTGTTGACCCCGAATTACGATTGGGGCATAGTCTTAGGAATACATGAGGAACACTATGAGAGAGTATTTCACAACGTGATGGCTTCGCTTAGACTATTGGGAGAGCTTGGGCTTGGAGCCCGTAAAAGCAGGGGAGGCGGGAGATTCAAGATAATACAAGCTGATGGCGTGGAGAATTATGGCGTAAAGATAGCAGCATCTGGAATGGGTAAGCTCATATCACGCTACGTCAATCAAGAAAAAGACATTAGGAAAATTAGAGTTGCACGCAGAATGTATATCGAGAGGACAAGGATATATTATGGAGATAACAGATTCAAAGAATTCCATGTGATGGCAGAAGGTTCCGAGGCAGAAATAAACGATAGCGGTCTACTTGATTACTTTGAGAACGATCTTTCGCATAATGTGCCTCTCTACTATCGTCCATTAATGGTAATTCTCTAGATAAATATCAACTATTTAGCTGGTCGAGAACGATAAACTAGGTGAAGTCTTTTTCAGCATCTGAAGAAGTGTGGTGCTATCTTCCTTATCGCATCCTCTAATTGTTGCTTATTAACGCGTATCTCATAGGGTGTTAGCAAAGTGAAGTAGTAGTGCCTATTATCATGAGGCACATTCATCTTCATCTCGCAGATGTTTCTAAATGCTCCTGCATACAAGCCGTCACCGCTAGTATAGTCGATTACCACCACTCCTATTCCGCCTCCATAATGATATACTAATATAATCTCAATAGTACTCTCAACTTTTATTAAGTAAGTATCATAGCCTCTCTCGCTAAGTTCCTTCACCTTTATTATAGAGAGTACAGTTCCTTTCTCAGGTATCCTCATAAGACCACCTATAAAGTAGAGTAGAACAGCTAAGTTATAACTTTTCCAGCTACATTATAGAATATAAATAATAAGAAAATTAATAGTTGATTAGAAG
>JALTZQ010000236.1 GCA_027046105.1 Pyrodictiaceae archaeon | reverse complement strand
ACAGCGAGCTAATGCAATGCTTGTAAGTATTGAAAGACTGTTGATCAAAGCTGAAAGCATAGTCCAACAAGCATAATTGCGTAATCGTATCCAGGTAGGAATTCATGCATTCTTTTTCTAAACCCATGCAAAATCAATCATGACAATTTTAATTAGGCAGCTCTTCCCTTCTTCACTGGATATTTGCCCTTATTATACTTGATACTTCATCGTACTTCATATAGGCTAGTACTGCAACAATGACGGCTGGTATGAGGTAAAGAGCTAAGCCTGCCACAAACAATATTATGGAGGCTGTTGTTGGCTCCATCCACCAACTTATTATGTAACCCTTTTCTCCGATTGTCATAGGCCTAACTGGTATGTCGACTAGTCCCGTCTTTATTACAAGTTCATGATTTCTCCCTTCAACTCTATAGCCTCTAGCTCTAAGAGTTTTAGTCAAATCATCTAGGACTCGTTCGAGGCTGTTGACTGTCTTTTCTTCACGATAGAATAGACGTATACCTAGCTGTAGCTCGCCACGAATATACATGAGTAACGCTATAACCACGAGCATTATTGAGGCTAATAATGATACGATGGCCAACTCGTTCACGGCGCCTCACCAATCCATTCTCTCCTACTAGAACACTTTGCATAAACCACCCTGCCCACCATGTACATGGCTATGCCTAGTCGAGGACTAGCAAAAATACCCTTACTCTCCTCTATTAGAGACGTCTCGCCCCCGGTTGTTGGGTGTAAAGGGGCGTATTGTTATGTGTAGGATGATAGGTGCTATATGGACTACTAGCTCTGGTGCAGAGTTCGTTGCAAGATTAGTAAGGCTCGTATATGAAGCGGCTAGTAGTGACCCTCTTCTTGCGAGCATAGCAGGGGATTCAAGACATTGTCATGGCTACGGTTACATGGTTATCTATAGTAGTGGTCATGGCTTTAGAGCCGTTGTAGAGAAGTATGATGCTGCTGACGAGCTAGGTATTGGAGAAGAGTCGTGTAAGGCCAATCTTGAAGCACTGGAAGAAGCTTCCCACCGTCTTGCAGAGATCGTTGAATCAAGTCTTAAGGGCATAGTGTTGTTCCATGCTAGGAGAGCTGGAAGGAGAGAACCACGTGGAACAATGCATACACACCCATTTATTCATGGTCTTGGTGCAAGACATGGTTATCGCACAATAGCACTGATACATAACGGTAGTGTAGATAAGGAGCAACTTGCAATGATGATGGGGGTTGACCCAGAAGCATACACTGACAGCCATGTCCTCACTCTATGGCTTAGCAGGCAGCTAGGCTACGGCAGAGTTATTGAAGAGGTGTTGAAGGAGGCTCAGCGTTTTACACGAACAGCACTCGACATAGTAGTTGCTGATGTAGTCTCAGCTCAAAAGCCGAAAATGCTACTATACGCCTACTCGCATTTAGCTAAAGGACTTGATACCAACCGTCTAGTCTACTACAAGCCAGTATTCTTTAAGACTAGTGATAGCCAGGGATATGTTTCATCAACAATAAAGATGCTTGCTGAGAAACAAGGGTTAAGTCTTGGCGAAACCGTTGAGGAGCCAGGCTATATCCTAAAGGCAGAACTCAAATGAAAGCAGCAAGCTAAGAGGAACCCCCATTCCGGTTTTGGAAAACTATAGTAGTGTGCCTCGAGGGAGTCTTTCACGGAGGGCTGTGAAGAAGCTGGCCTGTACCGAGAACCTAGAATGTGAGGAAGCCTGGGGGAGACTACGGAGCCCATGTCGTATAGCTTTGCTTGTCCTAGACCGTATGCTCATAGACTAGTCGTGCAACAGCATTGACTACTAGATCTGCTGCTGAGCCTGGCCCGGCGTCTTCTCCGAGCAGTTTCTCCAGCTCTGTGAGAACTGTTTTGTCTCCCTGAGCCACTTTATGGAGGAGCTCTCTAGGTATGTAACCAGCTTTCCTAGCTAATATTAAATCACCTATCCATGATGCTACCCCGTATGTTGCTCTAAAAACGCCCTCTTCAAGTGTTGGTTGTGAAGCAATTACGTCAAGAGCGTAGCCTAGGCTATACGTCATTGCCTCAACTATATCCTTGGAGACGGGGTCGTAAATACTGGCTTCGAAGAGTAGTCTTGAAAAGGTTACTTTCTTCTCTGCTAGCAATGTGAGGCTATATAGGCCGTTCACTTCCGGTAAACCTGCATAGCCTATTCTCCATAAATAGCTTGGTGAAACGAATTGTAAGCATCGATAGAAGTCCTTAGCCCCATCGACGCCTAGCGCATCAACGACCTCAACAACTGAGCCCATAACGTGCTCTCGTTTATCGCTTCCCTTCCTCCACATACTATAGCCCAGTGCCGCTGCTTGGAGCGTAAGAAGAAGCGTGTAACCCATACCTATATTGCCATAGCGGGTCATGTCTCTACAGCTCTTTAGCCATAGAATTGTAGGCCTTTGATCATAAAGGCCTAGACCCCACATACACGAGTAGAGACATACCTCATAGACCACTGGCGCATGATATGCTGCAGCTAGTGGTGGGGGATCTCTACGTGGTTTGCAACGGCTACTAAGGCCAGGCCTATCAACGAGGACATCGACTATGGTAGCCGTTGTGCATGCTCTCGCAAAAAGTCTGCACTTACGGATATACCCTTCGGCCACCAATAATAGTCGCCTCAACCCTAATACTAGGAATGTCGTCGATGCGCACATTGAGAGGATCCGCATCGAGTACAGCAATATCCGCGTAACAACCCTGGTAAAGGCATCCTGCATTTTCCTCACGTAACACTAATGCGGCACCTCGTGTATGGAGCTCTAAGGCTGTGGCGACATCCAATCGTTCCTCACGGTTATACTTCACGAGTCCAGGCCTTGTGACAGCGTAGTAGACTGCAAGTAACGGTCGAGCGGGCTCGACGGGTGCATCACTTGAGAATCCTATGGTTATACCATGGAGAAGCATGCTGCGAAAACGATAAACGAGTTTAGCCCTATCGCCTAGCCGTTGAGGAATCCACCAATCGCTGGCTATAAAGCCTGGTTGTACAGCTATACGTAGACCATAGCGAGCAAGAGCTTCTAGTTGATCATCACGGACGACTGATGCATGCTCTATTCTACCACTGGTTCTAGCAGAGATGAGGCCTCGTATTGCATGGTCAAGAGCTTCATCTCCAATAGCATGTACTGCTACATCTAGCCCATGCTTAGAAGCCCTAAGTGCAGTGTTTGCAATGCTTTTCCAGTCCATGAGTAGTTTACCCCTATTATCCGGATCATCATTATAAGGTGCTGATAGCCTAGCTGTCCTTGCACCTAGAGAACCATCGGCAAATAATTTAACACCAACTATACCCACGTACTCATCTCCAATAGTGCCAATGACACCAATTTTCGCAAATTCTTCAAACAATTCCCGGGCTAGGTAGACCCGTACACGTAGCTTGAGTGCATTGTCAACACGGAGAGATAGTATGCCGGATAACCAAAAGGCATCAACACCCATGTCTCCTACAAGTGTAACCCCCTGAGACAACAAGATGTCTTGAGCAGCAAGTAGCGGGTCTTTCGAGCCAATGCTCTTCTTAGCCTCGCGTAAAGCAGTTGCCACAACATCCTCGTAGACAATACCTGTCGGCTTGCCTCCTCTACATTCAACCATATCTCCACACTCTACTATGCCTAAAACCTCTAATCCCCTACTATTAAGCACGGCTGCATGGCCACAAACGCGTATAAGTATAACAGGCCGATCCGAGACAACCTTATCAATATCCCAGCGTGTAGGCCATCTACCAAGTCTTTCTTGATCCCAGCCACGGCCAATAATCCAGTAAGAAGGTGTTCCTAAAGCGAATTCCTTTAAGAGACTCAGCAGTTCATTGATATTTGATGCCTCATGCAGGCTAAGTGTATACTTTGTAAGCCCTAGCGAGCCAAAATGTAGATGTGCATCAACAAACCCTGGAATAGCAATAGCGCCACCAAGCTCTATTACTGTAGGCTCGACACCCAGAGCCCTAGATAGCTTATTGGCTATGCTCCATGCCTCATCACGTCCGCCAGCATATACTACGCGGCCAGAAAGAGAAACAAGACCATTAACTTTGCGGGGTGGATTGAACCCAGTATATATTAGGCCGTCCTCGACTACTGTTAGGCTCATCACTGTAGAGTATCTCCTCCGGCTCTCTACCAAACCAGTCACGGTACAAAAGCTTCCTCAGTAGCCTCTCAATAAAGACAGCCGAGCGGTGACCTAGCCCCAACACATGCTCGATGTATTCGTGCATAAAGCTTTCATCAATGTACCATACTATTTCGTCTTCTATATTGACCCAGCGGAGGTTAACAAAGATCCTACCCTCGTTAAACCATGCGGCTCCGTCGTCTTCCTTACTTATTAATTCGATGTACACCAAGGGAACGCAAAGCCCCCCGTGTAGGGCTCCGCTCGTCCTAGCATTGACAGGGGGCTAATATGTGTAGAAGAACAATTGACGAAAAAGGGTATTGCTAATCACGTAATCGAAGCCCACCTATTTGGGGAGGGGCTAACCCGCAGTGACCCACTGGGCCCGAGTAGCCCTATCGCAGGTGTAATGCCTTACAACATGTTTTGGCAAGGGGGTATACAGTAACCATAAAAGGTAATTAACAATTTTCTATCGACCACAGGTCCTCATGGTCCCAGTGGCTTAATTAGCTTGCTCTTCTCCCTATTTACCAAGTATGGGTGTTACGTAGTAGGGTGTAGATATTTTGCCAATGCCTTTCTCCATTCTGGTGGAAACCTTTGAACGTCTGGAGAGAACAACATCACGCACCCAAATGTTGCTTTACCTTGTAGACTTGTTTAAGAAGACACCACCAGAGACTATAGACAGGGTAGTGTATTTTCTTCAGGGAAAGCTATGGCCAGATTGGAAAGGGCTGCCAGAGCTTGGTGTAGGAGAAAAGTTATTGATAAAAGCAGCGTCAATAGCACTACAAGTGTCGGAATCCAGAATCGAAAGTCTGGCAAAGAGGTATGGCGACATAGGTACTGTTGTAGAGAGGCTAAAGAGAGAGCTAGAGTCAAAGCGTGGTAAGCCAGTGGGTTTGCTAGCGTTTATCCCGGGCCAGCAGCAAAAGACAGGTGAAAAGCTAACTGTTGAGAAAGTCTATGAAACATTAGCACGAATAGCTATGGCTACTGGTGAGGGTAGTAGGGATGCAAAGCTTAAGCTATTAGCCAGCCTACTTAGTGATGCTGATCCACGTGAGGCCAAGTATATAGCACGTTTTATTGAAGGTAGGCTTCGCCTAGGTGTAGGTGATGCAACAATCATGGAAGCACTTGCCGTAGTTTATGCAGGTAGTGCTGCAATGAAACAAATTGTTGAAAGAGCATATAACCTAAGGGCCGATCTTGGAATGATAGCGAAGATTTTGGCGACGCAGGGTGTTGACTCTCTTAAGAAAGTAAAACCGGAGGTAGGGATTCCAATAAGACCTATGCTTGCTGAGAGGCTAAGTGATCCAGAGGAGATCCTACGTAAACTAGGTGGTCGTGCACTAGCCGAGTATAAGTATGATGGTGAGAGAGCCCAAATACACAAGAAAGGCGATAAAATAATCATTTATTCCCGGAGACTCGAAAACATTACACACGCCTATCCGGATGTGGTAGAATTAGCTAAGAACCACATAAAAGCAGACGAGGCTATCGTTGAAGGAGAAATTGTTGCAATAGACCCAGACACAGGTGAGCTAAGACCATTCCAAGTACTAATGCATCGTAGAAGAAAACACGATATCCATACAGTTATGAAGGAGATCCCAGTTGCTGTTTTCCTATTTGACATACTATATCGTGATGGTAAGGACCTTACTGTTGAACCCCTACTAGTACGGCGCCGCCACCTAGAAGAAGCCATTGCGCAAAATGATAAATGGAGACTAGCTGAGGGCATGGTAACAGATAGAGCAGAGGATCTTGAGAAGTTCTTCCTTAAAGCCATAGAGGATGGCGCAGAGGGTATAATGGCTAAAGCTATACACGATAGAAGTATTTATCAAGCGGGTGCAAGAGGATGGTTATGGATAAAATACAAGAGGGACTACAAGAGCGAAATGGCTGACACAGTAGACCTTGTTGTCATAGGTGGGTTTTACGGTAAGGGTAGGCGTGGCGGCAAAATAGGAACGCTCTTAATGGCAGCCTACGACCCAGACACCGATACATTCAAGAGCGTATGTAAGGTTGGTAGCGGATTTACCGACGAAGACCTTGAAAGAATGGATGAACTCCTAAAACCCTATATACGTGACAAGAAGCCACCAAGAGTAGATAGCACAATGAAGCCTGATGTATGGGTTGAACCAGCACTAGTGGCAGAGATAATTGGTGCCGAACTTACATTAAGCCCAATACATACATGTTGCTATGGTTGGGCTAAGCCAGGTGCTGGTATATCAATAAGATTCCCAAGATTTATAAGATGGAGACCAGATAAAAGTCCAGAAGATGCTACAACAACCAAAGAGCTATACGAGATGTATAAGAGACAGCTACGAAAGATAAAGGAGGAAACGAAGACTGTGCAGTGATGAGAGGACCACGGTCAGAAAACACATGTTATGAAGAATGCTGCCCCGCGTATCTGAGCACCTTCTTTCACTATTTCATCACTATTTATAGACGCAATAGGTTATTGCATAAATACAGTTTATAGCAAACCGATACACGAACGAGTTTACTTGGGATCTCGTTTGAGGCTAGTATCGATCCTAGCTCCCATACTACTAGTAGTAATTGCAGTACCCACCCTTGTACATATGCTCTATACGAGCATTGTCACCAGTGTGGAGCAACTCAGCAGTAGTACAGTCGTAACCTATATAGTGGATGGAGCTAGCAAGTTGAACCTACGTATCTTTGTAGGTGAAGACCTAGCTGCGTTTACGGTTCTCGCTATAGGCGTAGCTCCAGAAGCGCCAATGGTTATAGGCCGTCTTAGCGGATATGGTATGGCATCACTAGATTTACAAGGCTACGTTGAGCACTTATACACAGTGCTTCGTCAGCAAGGCCTCCCCCTGGATAGTCGTGTTGCTATTTTGCTGTTCTATGTGGCAGCGCTAGAGAGAGATGACATGGTAGAATTGTATTCTGGTGTAGTTCCGGTTCCTCTACGTGTAGACAAACTATTAGAGGGAACAAGCATCTATGTAACTATAGGAGTTAATAATAATGAGCCTCTTATGTATGAACGTAGTGCTAAACTAGTTGCTAAGCCTTGGCCAACATGTGTATCGCTTAATGAAAGCATATACTGTCTTCGTTGGACCTATGAATGGGGGTTGGTTACTAGTAAAGAACCCATACCAGTAATTGATAGCTATATTAGGAGGGAAATAGGCAGCCTCATAGATAAGTTTGTGCATGACATCTACTTGGCAACGGACGAGCTTAGGCTAGGTACGACTATAGTGAAAGTCCGTGATGGATATACTGAGGTAAGTTTTCTACAAGAAGGCTACGAAATGAAATATCCATGGGTCCGCATCTTTCTTGATCTTCACTGTGTATTCTACAAAGCAACTACTGGTAAAGATTCGTATTGCAAGTATGGGGGAGGGGAGTTCACAGTAACAAGTATTGGTGAGGAGTTTTTCGTTTTAACTGGATTCACTGGAAGGATATGGGTTGCAGGCCTAGCCCTAGAAAAGACAATTTACGAAGATGCGGTCTTTTCTGGAACCGAACTACTAAGTAGGGTCTATATTGTTCAAGCTTTACCATACATGGATAGCTTAATGCGTCTTGAACCAGTGGTGCAAGTAGATAATACTGTTGATGGACGTGGCCTTGCTGAACTTGTCTGGGTAAACACCTCCATAGGCCTCAACAAGACCTATTATAGTGAACGCGGGACTAGTGTGAGAGTGACGTTAGCAGACTGTGCGAAAAGAGTGAGGTTCGAGCCGAATGGTCTTTTGTTGCCAGTGGGTAGTATCCTAGTCAAGTATGCTGGTGCCAAGGAATTATCGTTAGTGCCGCTAGTGTTGTTCATGGCTAAGGAAGATCTCTATGGACTAGCCTATATCGATATTAATCTTGGAACAAACGTAGCTGTATTCAACAATAAGTGTTTCTATATGGCTATACCAATGAAGGATAAAGTCGTTGCCTATCTCTCAATGCTGTATACACCAAACTAGATGTAGCAGCCCGCAATTTTTTCTAGTGATAAGTTTGATATAGTCTTGTGTCGAGCTAGTTGCGGGGTGGTGTCTGTCCTTGTCTGAGGAGAAGGTTGTTGCTTTTGTACTTGTTGTTTCACAAATAGGGGAGGAATATAATGTGCGTGACCGAATACTAGCATTAGGCAAGGATATTGGTGTAGAGATAGAGGCGTATGTCGTTTATGGCGAATATGATGTAGCAGTGAAGATTGTAGCTGACAGTCTAAAGAAGATAGATAAGGCTGTTACGGCCATACGTGGCCTACAAGGCGTGCTAAGAACTGTGACTCTTATAGCATCTGGCTAGAATGTTCCCACATAGCTCTTGGGATAAGGTAGTACTTGTTATTATATTTTAGTACTACAACCTCTATACCTGGTACTAGGTTCACTTCAACTCTTGTCTGGTTTAAGGGGAGCTCAAGGTAATCATAGTTAGGTTCAAGTACTTGTACATGTATCCATCCAGGCTCTATGGCTGAGATGAGACCGTAAAGAGCTTCTGCACCACTTGGGTGACTCAGCTGCTCCCAAGCATGTTCTATCTTAAGGCTTCGTCTCTTTCTACTTCCAAGCCGTCTAAACTGTACCCTACCATTACTTATCGATTCTACTACTACTAGATCTCCATTAAGGTCTGCAATGGTGCCAGGCTGGAAGAAG
>JALTZQ010000235.1 GCA_027046105.1 Pyrodictiaceae archaeon | reverse complement strand
CATGGCAAGCCCGTGTGTCATAGGATACTAGTAGATGCTAGTAAGTTGATGGTGGGAGTAACTCATATCCTATGCCTATTTTAAGCCTATTTGTTCTTGGGTGTTGGGCCTGGCTGAGCTGAGAATATTATCGCCAACAGCTATATTGGGCTATGGGTTTCCGCTTGAAAGTCTCGAGAGAGGGTTACGCGATGAACCAGACGCTATAGCTGTAGATGCTGGCTCTACTGATCCAGGCCCATACTACCTAGGTGAGGGGGTGCCCTTTGTTAGTGATGCTGCCGTTGAGAGGGATCTCTACTATCTCCTGCAAACTAGTCTCGAGAATGAGATACCACTTCTTATCGGTAGTGCTGGTGGTGCTGGGGCAAAGCCGCACGTCAACCACTTGTTGGCGCTAGTGAAGCGTGTTGCGAAACGACTGAGTAGAAAGCTCCGAGTAGCAGTCATCTGGAGTGATGTATCCAGAGAATATTTGCTTGAGAGGCTAGCGAGAGGAGATTCTATTGAGCCTGCAGAAGGGTATCCTTATGGAGGCCTTTCTCCACGCATCGTAAAGGAGTCAATCCGCATTGTTGCACAGGCTGGAGTAGAGCCTTTCATGGAGGCTCTGAAGCTAAATGTAGATCTTGTTGTTGGTGGACGCTCTGTAGACGTTGCACCATTTGCTGCTCTAGCGTGGCTTCGAGGCTTTGACCGTGGCTTGGCTGTGCATATGGCGAAGATACTGGAGTGTGGAGCTATAGCGGCGGAGCCTGGTAGTGGAAGTGATGGCATGATGGGGGTGTTGAGAAGGAGTGAGTTCGAGGTATACCCGTTGAATCCTAGGCGTAGAGCTACAAGGGTCTCGGTTGCAGAGCATGCTCTCTATGAGAGAACAAATCCAGTACGAGAAGTAGTGCCTGGGGGGTATGCCGATCTAGCAGATGCTGTCTACGAAGAGATAGGTGGGGGACGGGTAGTTGTCCGTGGTACTAGATGGGTTGAAGCGGAGAGATACATGGTTAAACTAGAGGGTGTAAAGCTCACGGGCTATCGTGTCATCGTGTTTGCTGGTGCAAGGGATCCAGACTTCATATCACGTCTAGACCAGCTCGTCAATGAAGCCATCAAGGTTGTTGAGGATGTGATGGGTCGAGAGGGCTATCGTGTCGAGGTGCACGTGTATGGTAGGGATGCTATCCTAAAATCATGGGAGCCTACTCCACAACCAGGCCACGAGGTAGGATTACTGATAGATGTTGTTGCTGATAGCTGGGAGCGTGCAGAAGCTGTTGCATCGCTTATGAGGAGTACTTTGATGCATATCGGGTGGCCTGGGCGTAAGACAACGGCGGGAAACCTAGCCTTGCCATTGAGTCCTAGTGAGGTCAGAGTTGGTAGAGTCTACGAGTGGAGTATCTGGCACCTACTAGAGCTCAAGGACCCTCTTGAGCTGTTCCCCATAGAAGAGGTTGTTGTAGGGTGAACTGTGTGGCCCGGGTAAAGCTTAGTGATGTAGCGCTCGTGTTAAGGAGTAAGAATGCAGGACCATACATTGTAACCATAGATGTTATTCTACCATCTAGTGAGTGTCTACATGAAGTAGCTACTGTGTTAACGAAAGAGCTGGTAGCGAGAGCATACAATATCGGGATTGACGATGTTTTATCAGTACACGTCTATGAGCCAAGTCTCGCCATTAAGGTGAATATTAGGCGTAGAGTCCCAGCAGGCTCTATAGGAGATACGGACGTCTATGGTGCACAACAACATATACCACTAGCCCTCCTCACACTGGATCTCGAAAAATGCGTACCCCGGGTGAATGCTTAGTTGCCTAATTTGCTCAGCGCTATTGTTGATAGAGTATTAGACGTCTATGAGAATGCCTCCACGAATGTTTTGGAGGAGGCACGTAAAGCACTAATAGACACCATTGCTGTTGCAGCAGCCGCGCCAGGTATTGATTCCTTCTCTCGGCAGGCAGCGCATGTGCTAGCCGGTGTGGAGCAAGGTGAAGGCATTGTATTAGGGCTTTGGAGGCGAGCTTCTACTCTTGGTGCAGCAAGAGCTAATGCGTTTCTAGCTCATAGCCTAGAGCTTGATGACTGGCTTGCACCTGGGTATACACATGCAGGAGCAGTTGTTGTTCCGACACTACTGGCCATGACTGCAGGTCATGGCTTAGAACTGGGGGATGCATTGAGGCTCATGGTAGCGGGATACGAGACAGCACTACTTGTAGGCGGATTACTGGGCAGGAACCATTACCGTACTTGGCATACAACCGCAACTGCTGGAGCTACTGCAGCGGCCACTGTCGCAACATTAGCCATAGGGACGAGCGGCGAGTCGCTTGCAGCATCGCTAAGCCTTGCGCTAACATACATGGGTGGGCTCTGGAGCATAAATCGTAGCAAAGCCCTCTATAAACCCTTGTCACCAGTTCATGCTGTAACGCTTGGTATTACAGCAGCTAGCATAGGTTCTTTAGCCAAGGAGAGCATCCCCAACGTGTTAGATGACGTGTGTAGGGCGTACAGGGGAGAGTGCTCTATTCCAGATATTCGTGAACCAGCGATACTAATGAATGGGTACAAGTTTTATCCCTCGTGTAGGCATAGTCATACGGCTGTGGAGGCGGCCGAACGCATACATGCCATGCTAGGTAGGGTAGACTATGCGGAAAAGATAGAGGTGGTAGTGTATGAGGAGGCTGCACGTGTAGCAGGTATACGTGAACCGCAAACGCTTTCACAGGCACGGTTTAGTTTACCGCTACTTGTAGCAGCGGCCCTCATATATGGTAGGCTTGGCATAGGTGAATTAAGGCGTGCTCTTAGTGATCCTAGAGTGAGGAGACTAGCGAGGAACATCGTGGTCAAAGTAAGTGATACTTATACCTCGATGTACCCTAAGCAACAGCCAGCAACGGTGGTAGTACATATTGGTGGAGGAAGGTACGAGGAGACGGTTATGACGCCGAAGGGAGATCCTGCCAGAAGACCGAGCTTGGACGATATAGTGGGTAAGGCCCTATGGTTAGCGGATGAAGCTGGTGACAACCGTGCCCGGATGGTTATAGAGGAGCTTGCTCGTGCAAGCTATGGTAAGGCGTTGTCATCGATTATAGAGGGGGCTTTGGGCTAGCATCTTCTCCATAAACTGTGTTATAGTTTCAATCCTCTCACCAAGCCTCATGTCAGTAAGCTCTATCTCATCCACTATGCGCGCGGGCCTACCATTAAGCAGACCTACACGGTCAGCAAGTCTTGCGATCTCATAAGGCTCATGGCTTACTAGTATCATGGTCTTTCGTCCACGGAGACGGGCGAGAGCATCCACAAGACTATTCAATGATGCAACATCGAGGCCCGTAAACGGCTCATCTAGTAAGAGGATATCGGGATTTACTATTAATGCACGAGCTATTGCTGCTTTACGCCTAGTCCCTCCACTAGCCTGCCTAGGATAGAGGTCTAGGAAAGATTCGAGCCTTAGGAGCCTGGAAAGTGTGCTTAGCCTTTCCACAGCATCCTTGCCTATGTGGCCATGTATACGGTATGGTAGTAGTATGTTATCGCGGAGACTAAGCCATGGTAGTAAGAGATCGTTTTGGGGTACAAGTGATGCTCTCCCTTTGACACGAACAACGCCACTAAATGGCTCTATAAGGCCAGCTATAACCTTTAACAAGGTCGTTTTACCCGACCCATTCGGGCCTATAATGGCATAGACTTCTCCCATATCAACCTCTAGATTCACGTCCTTGAGTATAGTATTGCCACCTAGTATGACCTCCACAGACTCTAGGCTGACTACTCTAGCCACTTTCTCGACCACCTCTCGAGAGGGGCCATTAGGATAAGATCAATGAACACCATGAGGCCTACAAGTACTAGAGCTAATCCAAAGAAGCCCTCATAGTTGTGGGTTTCATAGAAGAGCCAGAGCCTATAACCTATACCACCGGCACCACCAAATGCTTCTGCAACGACGCTTATACGCAAAGCCGCGCCGATAGCGGATCTACTAGATGCGATGATGAAGGGGATACTAGCGGGTAGGTATATGTAGAGGAGGCTCTTGAACCTAGGTGCGTTAAATATTTTTGCGATTTCCCCATACCTCGCATGGGCTGTCTCGAATCCCTTCAATACGCCAGATAAGAGTATGGGGAAGGCTGTAGCAGCAGCTACCCCAATGGCTGGAATCCTACTAGTAAACCCAAAGATAATTAGGAATGCAAGGGCCCATATGAGTGCTGAGACACTTTGAACCATAACATTAAGTGCATTCACAAACGCCAAAGGAAGACCTCCAAGTCTGCCAAGACCAGCAAACACTAAACTAAAGCCTAGAGCCAGTAAGTACCCTGCTATGGTATTCGTGAGTGTAACAATACAATCACTAATTATGCGGTCCCCTATCCCAGCAATGTATCCTAGAGCATCAAGTGGATCGGGGAATATAGTGGGGTACATGCTGCTCAATAGAGCCCATAAGGTAAAGCCAAGACCGGTTACTAAGACATACCCCATAGCCTCTCTACGAGGCAGCACCAATACCTAAACCCCTAGAGAACAACGAGCCTAACTATGCAAGGGGTTAGGAATTCTCCGTCGAGAGAGGAGCCAACGTATGGTTAGGCGGCAAACCGGGTGTGGCTGAGCTTAAGCAGGCTAAGCAGTTATACACGCCCTCCTAGAGCAGCATGGAGGGAAGAAGACCCTGTGGCCCTGGTTGCCTCAAGCTTAGGGTATGACCTCTTGGAGGGGTGGTGGTCTTGAGGTATGAGTGTGATAGGCCACCGTGCCTTCATGTTGTGGTGGATTATGGTAGGAAATTGTTTGCAGTATTCATGGAGACTAGTGAGGGTGAAGTGATACATATTCCTTTTGAGAAGCTGGAGAGGGCCTACAAGATGTCGTCTAGTTTACTTGCTAAGAGGTTTAGTGAGGCACGTGGCTTAGACATAGACTACTTGGCAATGGAGTATCTTGGTGCTGAGCCTTTTGAGGAGGAAGAGTAATAGGGTTTCCCATGTGGGCCTAGACTGGGAGCATGAGTTGATACGTAGGGAGGAGATGGCTGAGAGAGTAATCAGGTATGAGCCTTCTAGGATAGCTATCGGCGTCCTGGGTAGCCATTCAGCACTCGACGTAGTCTATGGGGCGAAAAAGTATGGGTTTCGAACTGTTGTTGTTTGTCAACGCGGGAGGGAGAGAGCTTATCTCGAGTTCCCCGTAGTGGATGAGGTGATAGTGCTTGAACACTACTCGGATATGGCGCTGCCCGAGGTGGTTGACCGCTTAATAGAGTTGAATGTTATCTTTGTGCCTAACCGTAGCTTCGCAGTATATGTGGGCTACAATCGTATAGAGAACGAGTTTGCTGTACCCATTTTCGGTAATCGTCGTCTCCTCCGATGGGAGGAAAGGGTTGGCGACAAGAACTACTACAAGTTGCTTGATAAGGCCGGGATAAGAAGGCCAAAGACATACTCTAGGCTAGAGGACGCCGAGAACCCAGTTATAGTGAAGCTTCCAGAAGCCAAGCGCCGTGTTGAGAGAGCATTCTTTATTGCAGGTAATGGTGTGGAGGCTAGGGAGAAGCTTGAGAAACTACTACGAGAAGGTGTTATCGACGAAGAGAGCCTCCGTAGCATGGTTGTAGAGGAGTATGTTGATGGTGCACACTTTAATATAAACTACTTCGCGTCACCCTTGCATAACCGCATTGAGCTGCATAGTATTGATCGTAGACTCCAAAGCAATATAGACGATGTTAATCGCCTCCCCTCGTGGATACAGGAAGGTCTTTCCGGAGCGCTACAAGCGAGAATGATTGAAGTAGGCCACATACCTGCAACGATGAGAGAGAGCCTACTCAATAAGGTGTTTATGCTTGGGTACCAGTTTGCTGAAGCAGCTAGAGAGCTCGAACCCCCAGGCGTGATCGGCCCCTTTACTCTCCAAGCTATAGTTACTCCTAGGCTCGACCTAGTAGTTTACGATGTAGCACCACGTATAGGGGGAGGAACAAATGCTGTAATGGCGTGGGGTGGGCAATATAGTCATCTCTACTACGGGGAACCACTTAGCATGGGTGAAAGGATAGCATTAGAGATCAAGACCGCTCTTGAAAAGGGTGGTAGAGCTGCACTAGCAGAACTAGTCACTTAAGAGGTCTTCCTGGCCATAGGTTTCCACTCTGCAAGCACATCAAATACTGCTTCCGCGGCAATTTTTATCGAGTCAGCTAGCTCTTCACTGGTAAGGAACACCTCCTTGTGCTTAACAAGGCTATCCGATACGACTAAGACAGCTGCCGTGTCTAGACCTCTCATCCAGCCAAGGCTGAAGAGTGTAGCACACTCCATCTCCACAGCTACCATGCCCCTAGAGGACCATGTCTTAACAAACTCGGGATCCTCAGCATAGAAGGAGTCACTAGTAACCACCGGGCCCAATACTACCTTCTTGTTGCCCGACTTGCCTCTGAGTCTTTCATAAATTCTTGTCGTGAGAAGAGGATTTGGTGCTGTAGCCATACAATATAGTCCCGTATAGCCACTAAGCCCAGCACCACCAGGGTAATAGGCTGCACCAGTAACTACAACAATGTCTCCTAGATCGAGCTCCTCCACTAAGCCACCCGTGGTACCAAGTCGAACTAACACTTTTGCACCATACATTGCCAGCTCCTCAAACACTATGGCGGCTGATGCACCCCCTATACCGTGGACAGCAACGCTAATGTCGACACCACGCCATTTACCAGTATATACGTGGAACCCTCTATGCTCATTAACTATCCTCGGGGTCTCAAGCATCTCCGATAACATCCTTGCACGCGTAGGATCGCCAACAACAACAACACGCTCAGCTATAGAGCCAGGCTCAGCCCTTATATGGACGGGTTTCAAGACAGCCTAGCACCAGGTACAGGAAGAGAGGACGGGCTACTCCTTAAGCCTTGCCGTAAAGTAGAGTTCCCAAGGTATCCCTCCTAGTCTCTTGGAAGTTCGCCGCGGAGCCTTAGTATACGCCATTGTTTACCAGCCTCAATAAGCCACCCGGCCAGTATCCTTGCAACCATTCTACGCGCCGTATCAGCGTCAACCTCGACCCCATAGTGATCACGTACAGCCTCTAATGCAGCTCTAGCTTCAACCCTTGGTAAGAAGTATTCAGTAAGGTTATCAAGTAGCTCAGATAGCCTTACTACACCAGACTCCTCAACGATACTCTTGAGATAGTTGAAATCCCTATTCGCTAGTGTTGCGTCCTCAGCCCGCTTTCCAGCTCTTCTCCAATACTTGTAGAGGAGCCCATAGTCATGTACTATCTCTCCTGTAGCGAAATAGGGATATCCCTCATCCATGTCTCTGTGCTACACCAACTACCCTAGCTGGTCGGGCACACCCTATATCTAGCTAGCAACTCTTCTCTGCGAATGCTCGGTGGAGTCGTTGGGATACATCATGCCTCGCTATATCTTGGCCATGTTGGTCATTGTATTACTAGCTTCTCTAGCAACTATGGCTATCGCTGAGGAGAACGTACTTGGGCAATATAAGGTTATAGTGGATCAGGGCGGGACCGTCCTTTACCAGTATACTGCGCCTAAGGGCTATGTAGTCAAAACAGTTCGTGTCATGTATGAGTGGAGTCCCTATCAAGCATTGCTAGGGAGTAGCCCTATTCTTGCAGCTTACACGCCTGACCCACAACTCTGGGCAAGGTTAAGAGAAGAGGCCCGAGTCGGTGTTATGCCTAGGACTCCGCAACCAGTTTTACTTGATGAGAGGAACTTCATTGTATGGTTACCTAAGGGTGTCGATCCCCGCCGAGCAGTTGAAGTGGAACTTGCACCTCTTCAGCCCCTACAACTAAATGATATTGAAAGGGAGCTTGCTAGTGCAGAAGCTGTAGTGATTATTCCTAGCGAAGAGCTTCGCTGGTTTGGTGAGGAACTTGTAAAGCTGCATAGTCTCGTAGATGTCAAGACAGTGATTGTTACCCTTGACTGGATAAGGGAGAGATATGAGCCGGCTGAGCCTCCACCAGGCTATCTCGAGCCGGAAGAAGTTGAGAGTCTAGGTGGTGATAGGTACGATCTTGACACAGCTTTACGCATAGTATCATTTCTCAGAGACTATGTCTCACATCCTCGTCTACGGTATGTTGTAATAGTTGGTGGGGCATCTGATGTACCACCGATCTACTACTGGAGCCCTCTACTAGCCTACTTCCTATCCCCCTCGATGGCTCTTGTGCCTAGCGATTACTGGTACATGGATCCCGACTACAACTACATACCACAATACGCTGTTGGGAGGATACCGTTCACGGATGAGGAGAGACTAAGCAATTATCTTGAAGCTCTACGTGCATGGATTGAGGGTGGGGAATGGAGGCTAAATGGCTTCATGGCTGGTGGTGCGCCATTTGCATGGCTCATAATGGCTGGTGAAACGGGTGTACAACAAGCCTCGGAGGGCATAGTGCCGCATCTCTCCCGTATAGACTATGCAATGGAGACACTAGGTAATTACGAGGCTGGCACTGTAGGTAGGGCCTTCGGTATGTACGGACTCGTCTACCTAATCATGCATGGTACTGGTGATAAACTCGTTGACTATGAGCCTCAGGGCCTTTGGGGCGGAAGATACAAGCTCCTTGTCGACTCTTCAATGATTGAAGCCGCTAGGGGTAAACCCGGTGTCTATATCAGTCCGGCTTGTCAAAGTGCTCAATGGGATTTCGATGTTGTAGAACCCCCATTTGAGCCTCCAAGCATTGGTGTCGCTGTTGTGGGTTCTGGGATAGGAGTAGCCTACATAGGTTCATCGCGTTCAGCGTTTGAGCTTTTGGTTTCAGCAAAGTTTAGCCCAGATGCCTCTTTTGCA
>JALTZQ010000234.1 GCA_027046105.1 Pyrodictiaceae archaeon | reverse complement strand
AGTCGTCTTGGAAGGGCTTCCCCGTTCTGCGGTAATAGGCAAGGCCTGCACTAAGCTCCTCGATATCGAACACGCCTATCTCGTCGAGGATAGTCTTGGCTACCGTTATGACTTCTGGCCCAACACCGTCTCCAGGTATTACTGCAATACGGTATCGTCTAGGCATGGTGTATCACTCTCTCCTCCCAGGGAAGCTTTCCATGCTTCTTTACGTACTCAATTACTCCTCCCGCTTCGATGATGCTGAGTATCATTCTGGGTATTGGTTTGAAGCGCTCAGTGTACCCTCTAGTGACGTTTCTTGCTATTCCCCTCGCCAAGTCCACTTCTATGATGTCGCCCTGCCCAGTCTTGTCTGGCAGCTCCTTGACGATAACTACTGGTAGTCCTACGTTGATGGCGTTACGATAGAATATTCTATGGAAGCTCTTGGCGAGAATAGCTCCGATACCTAGTAGTTTGAGTAGGCGTGCTGCATGCTCTCTACTACTGCCATAGCCAAAACCGCGTCCAGCAACAATAACATCACCTGGCTCAACTAGTTGATGGAAACCTGGCAGAAGCTCCTCGAACACGTGGGGGATCATTTCCTCTAAGTTACCCATCTTCTCGTACTTGTATTTCCCGCTTATGATGTGATCCGTGGATATATGGTCTCCTAGTACCCAAGCTCTTCCACGAATAACGTTTACCATGAGTGGTGTGCCCCCATATAGCCCTATACTGGGGACTCTATGAGCATGAGGTTATGGTCCCGTCCAAGGTATTTCACTGGATCAGTTATTTTGCCTTCAACTGCTGCAGCAGCTGCTGTCACCGGGCTTGCCAGGTATATCCTGGCCTTAGGGTGCCCCATTCTTCCAGTGAAGTTCCTGTTCGTTGTTGATACCACTACCTCCTCCTCAGCTAGGAGGCCAAAGTGTGCTCCAAGGCATGGGCCACAAGTCCCATAGGTTATTGTACACCCTGCCTCAACTAGTACCTCGATAATGCCGTCGCGTAGGAGTCTCCGGTACACTCTACGTGATGCTGGAATAGCTATGCAGCGCACGTTACTGTGTACGCGGTGTTTACGTAGAATTCTTGCTACTGCAGCAAAGTCCTCGTAGCGCCCATTAGTACAGCTCCCTATGAATACCTGGTCTACCTCTACCCCCTCGATCTCATCCACTGTCTTCACGTTGTCAACGTTTGGTGGAGTAGCTACTAGTGGTTCAAGCCTATCCAGCTCTACAACGAGTTCGTCAGAGTAGTCTGCATTACTATCTGGTTGAATCCTTTGCGGCTCTATTCCATGACTAATCTTTACCCACATATAGGCGATTTCGTCTATCGGGAAGAGAGCTGTCTTTGCGCCAGCTTCAACCATCATATTAGCGATACTCAGTCTCGAGTCCATGGACACCATTCTTAGTCCTTTGCCAAGGAACTCGATGGATGCGTATATCATTCCATCCGAGCCCACAGCACCTATTATGTAGAGCGCGATATCCTTACCCATTATCGGTGCTTTAGGCTTCCCCTCTAAGTAAGCGGCTATGACTTGGGGTACGCGTATCCATAGCTTTCCGGTAGCTGCTGCTATAGCTGCATCAGTACTACCTACACCAAAACCAAACACGGCTAGAGCACCAAGTGTAATAGTGTGGCTATCAGCACCAACCACTATCATGCCTGGCTTAGCTAACCCCTCTTCAACAACAACTTGGTGACTAATACCAGTGCCTACATCGTATAGTCTAACACCGTGTTCTCGAGCAAAACGCCTCATGGACTGATGCACTAATGCTGCTGCCACGCTAGGTGCGGGCGAGGCATGATCTATGAATAGTACTAGGCGGTCTAGGCTAGACCTACGACTAAGTAAACCAGTTTCCCTCATGGCGCGAAACGCTAAGGGGAACGTACCATCATGCATGTATACGAGGTCTACTGGCACCACAACGTGTTCCCCAGGCTCTGGTACACGTCCAAGCCTATTAGCTAGGATTTTCTCCGTTAGCGACACCCCAGCCTCCAAGGCAACACCATCCCTCGCCGGCTATGCTAGTTCAGGGAAGAATCGCCTAGCTATAGCCTTCATCTCACTATCTGTGAGGGGGGAGCGTCGCCCCTTCTCGTAGATCCGTATTACTTCACGGTAGACTGCCTCTACACGAGGATCATTCTTGTCTAGCTCCTCTGCGGCACGCCTAGGTAACCTACTACGTAGCCATGCTAGGATAGCTGAGCGGCCACCATAAGCAGTGATTCCTATTGAGGCCCTCCTCCCCACTATCGAGGGGTCAAAGGGTAGGTAGATCTCTGGATTCTTCAATAATCCATCAATATGTATCCCAGCTTTCGTGGTGAAGGCGTTTTCTCCGAGTAGAGGCTGGTGTTGCGGAACTCTATATCCTAGCTTCTCTAGTATCTCAGTTATTCTCGGTAAGGCCCTTAGGTTAACGGTATCACTTCTACCCGTTAAGCCTACGTAGTGGATTAGCATTACCTCGAGGGGACAATTACCTGCTCTCTCACCTATACCAGCAAGAGTACAGTTACTAAGCCCTGCACCATAGAGCCATGCAGCCAGGTGGTTAGCGACCACTAGACCCAGGTCGTTGTGCCCATGGAACTCTATCTGGCTTGCTCGCAGCCCTAGTCTTCTCAGTGCACGAATAAGTGATGGTATACCCCGAGGTAGTTTAGCTTCTGGGAAGGGGAGGCCAAGCCCTAGCGTATCTGCTATCTTAACGCGAAAGCCTACACCATACCTCTCACTAAGCCTCATAAGCCCCCTTACTAGGGGGGCAATGTTTCTCTCGAAACTAGCACGCGTAGCATCCTCGAGTGCACAGCGAACAACAATACCACGCTTCATAGCCTCCTCTACAACGCTGAGGTACTTCCCCAGTGCCTTATCACGGGTTGTACCAAGCTTGTAGTAGATATGGTAGTCGCTCACACTAGCCAACACTACGGTTTCATCAAGACCTTCCTCAACAACGAGTCGTAAATCCTCTAGCCTAGCACGTATCCAGCCAATAGGCTTAGGATAGCGAGCCCCATACTCTCGTATCCTCCTCATAAGTTCACGATCCCTACTCGTATAGAGGAAGAGCTCTGTTGAAACAATTGAGCCTCTCTCACCAAGCTCAACAAGAACCTCATATATCATCACCCCCTCGCTTACACTGAGCGGCCTCCAACCCTGCTGGCCATCCCGAAGCGTGGTATCCGTAACAGCTAATGCTTCTGGCTCAAACTCCTCAATCGAGTCATCAAGAACTATTCTTGGAGGTCTATCGTACGGGTACACCCATCGGAACAACTCGAGATCCTCAACTATCGGCCTTAATCCAGCATCACCCCCACTCTAGCCACGAGGAGCTGTAAATCGAGAAGTACAAGCGTAAAGCAGGCTTTGCCCATAACCAGTACGAACACCGTACAAGCAAAGCAAAGACTAGATCATAACCAGTCCTCTAGTATCAAAGCACTGGGCGAAATCCGGCAAATACGAACAATGATAGCTTCGTAGACATGGGCAGGAGTTGTAGGAACGCATAGCTAAGTTGTGGGGACAAATTATAGTCATTGCCTTTACTACATCTCTGGTACAAATCTAGATGGAGGATTAAATAGGTGTGTCTGTATAGCAAGTAGTATGGTGTTGGCATGGTTAAGCTATGTCCTATATGTGGTGTTGAGCTGAAGCCAAGAATAGTTTATGAGATAGAGGTTGACTTTTGCCCTAAATGTGGTGGAGTATGGCTTGATGGGGGAGAGCTTAACAAGTTAATTGCAAGAATAAAGGAGTATGAAAATGAATACTACTCATATGATGAATTTAGGAAGATCGAAGACAAGCATATAAAACGTAAGAAGAAAAGAGGGTTCTTTGAATTCATCGAGGGATTATTCGAATTCGACTAAGTACCAATCGTTCATAGAATTAAGCTATACTTGTTGTGACTATATACTTAAACCATATGTAAAACTTTAATTGGTTAAGCGATGATTTATATTTTTATCCGGTTCATCTTGTTCTAGAGTTACTACCTTAGTGGATTATTAGTAGATTATTCGTAGTCGACTACACTTGGTTGCCAAGCAATGTAATTGAATATTGCCTTGGCATATTTCCTTACGTTATTAGCCTCTTTAGCGCAGCCCCCGTTATGTTGTTGGTTATTGTGGATGAGGTAGAGACCCCTTAACAAGAGTAGTGGTTTAGTTAATGCAATTTTATCGACTAAGAAGGGAGGGGAGGGATTTGGAGAAGACTGTTCTTGGTCGTAGTGGGTTAAAGGTGTCTGTTATTGGTTTGGGTTTTTGGCAGGCTGGTTCAAGGCTATGGGGGTTTCGTGGAGAAGGCGTGTACAGTGCTGTGAAGGAGGGTATTGAGCGTGCACTGGGTCTTGGAGTGAACTTTTTCGATACAGCAGAGGTTTACGGGGGAGGATTGTCTGAGAAACTTCTCGGCCAAGCGGTCCGTGAGTTAAACGTGGTGGGAGAGGTTGTTGTTGCTTCTAAGGTTGCTGGTTATCGTGTTAGTAGACGTGATATTGTGAAGGCTGCTGAGCGTATAGCTCGTCGGCTAGGCTTCATACCTGGTCTTATCCAGTATCATTGGCCTCCACCACTCTATCATAATCTATGTAGGGTTGTGAGGGGTTTGGAGGATGTAGTTGATAAGGGTTTAGCAGAGTATATTGGGGTATCTAATTTTCCGGAAAACCTGCTACGTAGAGCTCTCGAATGTGCACGTAGGCATGAAATTGTCTCTAACCAGGTACAGTATAGTCTTGGTTACCGTGTAGTGGAGAATGGGTTAAAGCAGTTCATGGAAAAGGAGAGGATAGCGCTTATCGCGTGGAGTCCGCTTGCAAAGGGGGCGTTAGCTGATCGTAGGGACTTGCCCTCTGTGGCTCATCGTGACCCAGTATATCAAAGGGTAATTAGGGATGAAAGATTGCAAGAGATTCTTGGAAAACTAGCACGAAAATACAATGCTACTAAAGCCCAAATAGCTCTAGCATGGCTTGTAGCTAAGAGTGCTATACCAATACCTGGTTTCCGGAACCCTAAGAGGGTTGAAGAGAACGCAAAAGCAGCTATGATAAGACTAGTGGAAAGCGATATAAGGGAACTCGATGAGGCAAGCAAGGAGTACAAGTTCGTTGATCATGGCAGGTATAATAGTGTTCAGAGTATGAGGTATGTGCCAGCGTTACTACAAAAACTCATCATAGCTCTTATGGGTGGCATCTAGAAATCCATACTCTAAGCGTTATAATCCGCACACTTTCCTATTATGGAGCTAGATCACGTGGAGTATTAGCAATGTGGTCTTGATGTTCTAGTCTGTCACGGATATGTATTCGGGGAGCCAGGTGAGAAGCTCCTCTATAACCTGGTCAGGGTCTTCTATGGCTTCTACTTCCTCCTCCTCGCCAGACACTATACCCTGGAGGGCATGTACTATCGCTGCCAGTGTAAGAGTGTAGGATTCACGTGTTAGCTTGGAGAGCTCGTGTGCAGCTCTGGTTAGCCGTTCCCATGCATCCCCATCCTCAAGCGCGATACAGAAGTCGTCGGGCTGGTCTAGGCCAAAATGGCAAACCAGCACAGTGTGTTGGTCAAGACGGATACCAGTCACTCTACTATCTCGATATTCTTCTGAGCCAATGACTCTATCGCGAAGAGCCTCTACAAGGAGTCTTAAAGGAAACTTGGAGACTGGTGCACCTTGGATACTACCACGTAGCTTTAGGCCGCGAAGAGGCTCAAGTACACGATAAACATCTTGGTACTTCACGGTAACTTGGTACGACAAAGCACCTCATCCCCAAACACTCGCAAGCCATGATTAGGACTTGTAGCACAGACTAAAACAGTTAGCCTATAGTAATGTAGCGTTGACTGCAGCAATAATCTTCGACAATACAACTGTGATACTCAACACATTACTACAAACATAGATGGGCATTCAGCTCTACTATTATTTTTGGCTAAGTGCCTCGAAGGAATGCTAAGCCAGTATATTTGGGTTTACGGGTAGACAATAACTAAGACCTTAACTTTATGCTTGTAAAAAACTCTCTATGGAAGCTCTTGGCCTCGTGTCACGTCTATTCGCTGACTTCCTCGGTAGGCTCCATTTCTACAACCTCAGCTGGTCTTGGTGCTACATAGCTTATTATCGACGATACTAGTAGCCCTATTGATCCCGCAACAAGTAGTACTAGTGAGAGTAGTGTGTATAGTGTCAGCATAAGCTGGCCCTGTTCAGTCATTACTAGTCTTGCTGCTATCCTCTCCCAGCCACTCAGTGTTGTAACCATTACTAGTGCCCAGCCGAGTAGCATTAGTAGCCATGACGAGCCTTGGGCCAGGAATACCCGTTCTCCAGTCTCGAAGTAGGTCTTCAGATAGCTTACCGTGAGTAAGCCCAAAGAAGCTGCCAGGACTACAAGCTTTAATGTATTAGCAATGTCCCTTAACATGAGACCCGTTGCAACTTTCTCAGCAGGATCCATGGGTATGTAGGGGTTAAGTATTCTCGTAGTGGCTATGGATAGTGCTAATCCCACTGCACCAAGTACTCCAATAACCGCTAGTACTGCGAGAGCCTTGGCTTTACTAAGGCCTAGTATTCTCGTAGCACTATATGCACCAAGCAAGCTAGCTATAACAATTAGCACTACTATAAAGTCGAATGATGATATGTAGAGTGCAATCCATTCACCTGCAGCAATCTCGGGGCCTCGTAGGGGGCTTGACCCTAGAAGCGTCATGCGGGCTAGGACTTCATAGCTGAGACCATACCTTGTCAGCATTACGTCAACGATGCCCTCTTGAGTAATGAAAGCTGTGATAAACACTATAGAGAAGACACCAGTGAACACCGCTATTATGCCTAGTTCCTCTTCCTGGTATAGTCTTGCAACAATACCTATCACTAGTGCTGTATAGGCTAATGTGAGGCCAGCTACAAGGAATACAAGGGATGTGAGCATCATGGCTTCATCACCTAGGGTGTTACGGGTACTCCTTTCTCAACATAGTATGCGAGAGCTGTTGGGTGAAGCTTAATCGTTGTATCAGCTGCGTGTTCGGAGGAAAACTCTATCCCCTCAACACCCTCGAAGAGGGCATCGAGTAGTGCACGTATTGCATCACCACTTGTATTAGCTGATGTAACGATTAGTGTTGGTATAGCGAATGTCTGTACATCCCTATCTATGCCGGGATAGGCATTGGCTGGGATAAGTGCTGGTGCTAGGAATAGTAGGCCTTCAGCTACAAGCTTTTCTCGGACACCATGAGGTAATGGTATGATGCGTATTGGCACAGTTTCAGCTAGCTCCATGACCATAGGTGAAGGAACACTATCGACAACAATAACGGCGTCTACGAGGCCTACTTTGAGCTCATACAAGCCCTCGGTAATACTATGCCTTACCTTTACCACGTCATCCCAGACACCTAGGCCACGTAGTATCTTCTCTGCAGTGTAGGCTTCAACACTACCCTCTAAACCTATGACGACACGCTTACCTCTTAGATCATCGATACTGTCTATCCCCGACTCGGAGCGCACGACAATTTGTATTAACTGCGTAAGGCCGGGGTGAAGGGATGCAACTGCTCGAAGGCCAGCAATAGGTTCATGGAAGGGTCCTGCCCCAATGTAAGCATAGTATGCCGTGTCAGCGCGTACAAGTGCAAAGATATTACTTTCACTAGCAGCTGCTTTAACAGCTTCGGCCTCGCCACCAGCAATGACAAGGTTAAATACCATGCCTTGTTCATTGAGTTTTTCAACGATCTTCATGGCTGCATAGTAGTATGTTGTACCGGGTCTTTTCGTGTAGATGGATGCAGACGCGTTTGGTGATCCGGTTGGTGGTGACGGTGCTAAGGCGAAGACTAGTACACCGGATACGGCGATAACAGCCGCAACTATTGCTATGAGGACGGGGATCCTCATGGCTTGACACCCCATTGTTTATCTCAAGTGTGCATGTCTAAGCCAGTGGGATACCAGGTATCTGGGCTTACCAAAACGGTTTAAAAACAATCCACGAGTGTACCAGATTTCCTAGAATCCAGAGTGGTCTCTCTCCCAACACGTATCCATTGAGTAGGATCATGGGCTTGGCTCTTGGCGGTGGGAGCTGGAAGCCTTGGTATGTCCTCACGCAGGTCAGCAGCGTGGTACAATAATCTATTGTAATCTTGCTAGGAGGAAGGTTAGCAGCCTGAGGTACCCTTGCAAGGGTAATTTCCAGTTATGCCCTATATACCGTGCACATGTTAGAGAAGTACAAGTGAGGAGGGAAGCCAGGGTAGAGGTAGAAACTCCTCAACCAATGGCTGCTCGGGAGGATGCAACACTAGTTGAGGCACGTGAGGCTCAACCAGTTACTGAGAGTGTTGAGCGCATAAAAGCTACGGGTAGTGCTCTCCGTGATACATTTGTTGGGGCACAATTGGTTCTACGTTCAGAGCCCATTGGTAGGCTACGTGTGCGATTCGAGGATCTCCCCCAGGTTTTACATAGCCTTGTTGGTGATGGACTTGCCTTCATCTCTGGCGGTAATAACGAGTATCGTTTCCGCTGTCTCTACGCTAATGGTGTCGTATTTAGCATTGTTGCAGAGGGTAGGGGAGTTCTCCTTACAGGATCCGATGCTATAAAGGAGCTTAGGGGCCGCGAGTTTGAGGTACGTGTCTACAAGTTTACACTTGACAAGCTCAGCGAGGATGTAGCAGCAGCTATAAAGCGTGATATAGAGGAGGCTTTAGGGAGTTAGTTAGGGAGTTAGCAGAGCTCTATTGTTGATGGAGGTTTTGGTGTTATAGCGTAAGCTGCCATCGTGACACTTGGTGTCTTACATGTTATTCTCCATGAAATCCTTTCAAGGACTTCTCTTGGTAGACTAGGCCAGTCAGCCGTCATAGCATCCTCGCTAACAACTAT
>JALTZQ010000233.1 GCA_027046105.1 Pyrodictiaceae archaeon | reverse complement strand
GAGTACAAAGACTACGCCCTGATATAATAACCGTTTCTGTTAAACTCCCAATCAAATTAATATGATTAGATTATTAAGGGAAGCATGCGTGTCATAGTATATGGGTGCTGGCCTGCAATGCCAGTAGTTAGTATATCCCTACCCGAGACCTTGCTCGAGAAAATCGATAGCGTTGTTCGACGCTACGGGTATACAGGGAGATCGGAACTGATACGTGACGCTATACGCGAGTACCTGGCAAGACTAGAGGTTGTAAACGAGAGAGAATTAGTGAATGCCGTTATACTAGTTGTCACAGACCATGACGTAAGCCAACACGTGGATCAAAAAGTCATAGAGATAGTGCACGAACACCAAACATTAATAAAATCCTTCCATCACCAATTCCTAGACGAAAATACATGCCTAAACATAGCAGTTGTTAGGGCCTCAATTGCAGAGATACAGGCTATGCTCAAGGAAATAAGGCGGACACGAGGTGTAAGAAGAGTCTGGCTCACACTGCTCTAGACGACACGACTAGGCTAATTGGGCTAAGCTAAAGTAATCAAAGTCTAGGCTGACAACAAGGGAACAAGCTAATAGTCGAGCCCTATGGAAAAGACAGCAAGAAGGGATTATTCATCTACAAGCCATAGAAGGGTGGCCATGGGGATGACGGGGCACAAAGATGCCAAGCTTCTTAGGGGCTGTGTGTGAACGGCTGACCCGCTGACCTAACCCCGCGGGCCATTTACAGTTTACGCGTAGACAACAACTCTTGATAAGAGAGAATAGCACCGCTCGGAGACCCTGAACGAGGCGGCACCAGTGGCAGAGGTCAGGTAGTTAAGTTACCAGCGCTCACCCTTTACTCTGAAAGTAGCACTAGGCTTATCCAGGCCAACTACGCGTTAACTGCATGTAAGGTTCTAAAAAGACTCCTAAATGGTGTAGAGCTTGCCCCTTAAACCTATAGTTAACCTGTAGTTTAAGAGGATCAAGGGAAGGCTGTACGTCTACCTGCAAGGACGAGAGAATGGCAAAGTCGTGACAAGGTATCTCGGCCCCCTCGAAAGAATCGTAGAGGAATGGCTCACATGGAAGCAGAAGGGGGATTCGGAGCGGGGGTGGTGGACCGGCCGGGATTTGAACCCGGGACCTCTCGGGTGCAAGCCGAGCGCTCTTCCAGGCTGAGCTACCGGCCCACCCTACCCATGACTTTTGAGTGGAAACAATCTATTAGGGTTGGGTTGATAAATGTTGTCCCCTTATAGTTATTTCTTGCATCTCTCCTCTATCGGTTGATACTTTAGTCCTGTTGGACCCACATACTCTTCTAATGGCCTTATTATTCTATTGTCCTTTACTTGTTCGATATAGTGTGATGTCCAGCCTACAACTCTCGCCATAGCGAAGACAGGAGTGTACATGGGTACTGGTATGTCGAGTAGGTAGTATAGCACTCCCGTGTATAGGTCGATATTGCTTGGTATTCTCTTGAGCTCCCACATGGCTTTCTCTAGTTCATCTATTATTGCTAATAGCTTCTTTGCCTCTGGTTTAGTTTCAGCTAGCTTCTGTATGTGTTCTCTCGCCACGTCCGTTCTTGGGTCATGCACCTTGTACACACGGTGACCAAAGCCCATTATCTTTTCTTTTCTAGCCAGTTTCTCTTCTACGTATTTTCTGGCTTTCTCGGGCTCACCTATTTCTAGTATCATTTCAATTGCTTTCTCGTTCGCTCCACCATGTAGTGGGCCTTTAAGGGCACCTATTGCTCCAGCTATTGCCGAATACATATCGCTAAGGGTAGATGCTATTACTCTATTAGTGAACGTGGATGCATTAAATCCATGATCCATGTAGAGTACTAGGCTCGATTCGAAAGCTCTAGCTTCAACATCTGTTGGCATTCTTTTACCCATCCAGATCATTCTAAGTAAGTCTTTTGCATGTGGTAGGCTTGGATCTGGGTGAACCACTGTACCATTGTGTGCTAAATGCCAGGCGTTAATGAATATTGTTGGTAGCTTGGCTATTATCTTTATGGCCCTCTCATAGAGGGCGTCCTCGCTCATATCCTCTGGATTGGGGTCATACATGCCAAGATATAATACGCCGAAAGCGCCATAGTACATTGGGTGCGCTTGAGGCACCATTTTAAGGACATCGTATAGTTTTGATGGTATCTCACGTTCACTTGCAAGTTTCTTCGAGAACTCTTTGAGCTCTTCCTCACAAGGCAGCTTTCCGTATAGGAAGAGGTATGCTGCTTCCTCGAATGTTGCATTCCTACCCAGGTCATGTATAAGATAACCGCGGTATATGGTATGTTGACCCGATGGATCTACGCCCGAAATTGTTGTCTTGTCTACGATGACGTTTGCTAGCCCCTTTGGGACACGTATTGGTTGCTGAGTCTGGGTCGACAAGACACGGAACCCCACTTATGGATTTTCTTAGTGGGCTTGTTGTCTGGTGTCTAACCGTTTAGAACTATCATGTTCTATGGGTTTAATCGTCTTTTGCTCGACAATATTCATGTGTGACTCTTACGAGTCTTACGGCTATAGACGAATAGGGAGAGATCCTCCCTTACATACATTATTGTCTGGCTTTAATAGCACGATATCACCCCTATCGTGTATATCTACTATCCCTTGCTCTACTAGGAGCTTTAGATGTGAGAGGGTCTCAGCATGCGCAAAGAACTTTTGTGCCACCGGAAACTCGTTCCAATGAGTGAATGGTACATCCCATTTCATGCGCTTAGCTACTTCGTAAGCTGTAGCCTTACCCAGACTACAGAGTATTCTTAACACCTCTGCGAGCCTGTTCTCATGATGTTTTTTCAACTCGCTTATTCGCCTGATAGGCTTATCGATTACTCCTCGATGCCCCGGAAGAAGAAGTCTAGGCTTTAGGGCCTCAATACGATCGAGACTTGAAAGATAGTCTGCTAGTGGATTAAGGTTCCATGAAAGAAGAGGAATATTAGGCGTTATGTCAGCGAGAACCGTGTCTCCAACAATGACTTCACCACTATTTAGCTGAAATATTATGTGGCCTGGCGTATGGCCTGGTACATCGAGTATTGTCATTTTTAATCCGCAATGTTCAAGAGCCATGCCATCTTTAAGTAAAATAGCATTATGTCGATGATTATCTACAAGGTCTTGGAAGAGCTTTATACGTGAAAGAGCAGGATGTTTCGTCGCTAACTGTTCCACCTCGCCCCGAGGCATACCATGCAAAAGGAAGAGTGTAGCCATCTCCTCAACTGCGCGAGGCCATGTATCCACCATCCACGTAATATGCCTCCATTCTTTTTCACCCACTAGGAGAGGAGCCTCTAAGTAGGCAGCAGCCGTAGAGTGGTCGACGTGAAAATGTGTTATACCTACTGCTTCTATACTACAGCGTGCCTCTCTGGCAATTCTCTCAGCGCATTCTGGGCCTAGGCCTGGGTCTACGATAATACAGCAATTACTCGTTCCCAGTAAATAGGTGTTAACGTGTTTTAGAGCTGGTATTGGTATTGGGTTACGAATAATCTTGTACTGGTTCCCCAAGGCCTCATTTACCACCAGAGCAATAGTAGCTGAAGAGGGATGTTTTCAAGCCTTCTACCTGGCACACACCATTAGTCGTCTTATACACCTCATCTCAGCACTAGAATATTATTTGGGTTTTAGATAGAGTGAACAATCATACCCTCCAGGGGTGAACATGAGGTATGCTGAGGCTCTTGATTTGGCTTATGAAGGAGGACGACATTAAGAGCGTTTTACAGGAATAGTCTTACTTAGAACTAGGCGTGTACTTGCATTAGTCTCAGCTGGACTCTTCCTTTACAAGGTTGCCGAGGAGCACGCTACTGACGCAATCTGGGCCCTCATATACTTCCTCGTGGGTCTTGAGTACCTTGTTGATGTGTTAGCAGAGGTAGCGCTGAAGAGTATGGTAGGAGAGGTCTAGGCTAGTATGATTCTGGTAAGGATATGCATAGGTTAGCTCTACATTGGGACTTGTATGTATGAGACTGCTTATTAACTAGTAACTGGCTAGCCCTTAACCGAAGAAAAAGGGGACTGTATCTATGAGTGCACGTGTAATAGACTATGCCTTTCTACGCAACTTAGAGGACTGGGTGCGTACTCAGAAGAGGGTACTCGAAACCTTTCGCAACTATGAAAAAGAGATAGAGGCTAGTGATAGGCTTAATATAGTGGTTGCAACACGAGCGGCCTTCCAACACATGATGAGGACTATAAAAGCGTTTGATAACTGGTTACAGGATCCCGTAATAGTAGCTCATCTACCACGGGAAATGCTTGTAGAAGTGTGGAAAGTCATGTACGAGGTCCTCCAAAGGCTCTTGGAGATAGATATTAAGCATACAAGTGAAGTACGCGAATTACTCGAAAAACTTGTACGTGAAGGTAAACTAAACCCCCTCGTTGCAGCAGCACGTGAGCAAAGTGAGGGAGAAGAGGAGGGACGAAGACCACCAACAATGATGATCTAATGGTAACGGTATGCCTGCGTGTTAATTCTTCCAACACATCCACACTTACTACAATCTTCTTCTCTCCAAAAGCAGGGCATACTAGCTAGGAGAGAGCCCGGGAACACGGAATAGAAAGCTTTAGACTTCTTGCTGATTCTTATGCCGGCTGTTTATTGCTCTAAGTATTGACTGTATTGCCTCATTAGTAGTTTTTGCTCCAATCGTTGTTGCATTAAGTGATGCTAGTGTATCGGGATCTTTAAGGCCGTGGCCCGTTAGTACTAGCACTACTGTGTCGTCTTTTGCTATGATGTTTTCTTCTACTAGCTTCTCTAGTGCAGCAAGAGTAGTTGCACTTGCCGGTTCAACCGCTAATCCCTCTACGCGTGCCAGAGTCTTTAATGCTTCGAGTATTTCATTGTCACTTACAGCTGTGAAGAGGCCATGTGACTCCTTAACTGCTTGAAGCGCTTTTGGCCAGTTAACGGGCTTTCCAATCCTTATCGCGGTCGCTATGGTCTCTGGGTTTTTTATAGGCTCTAGCTTATTGAGTGCTTTTCGCCATGTGTTGTATAGTGGTGCTGCTTTCTCTGCTTGGACACCCACCATTCGAGGAGGAATCTTTATTAAGCCATGCTTATGGAGTTCCTTGAAGCCTTTCCATATAGCTGAAATGTTTCCTGCATTACCTACTGGGACTATTACCCAGTCGGGTTCGTGGCCTAACTGCTCCCATACTTCAAAGGCTAGTGTCTTTTGTCCCTCAAGCCTCCATGGGTTAAAGCTGTTTAAGGGGTAAAGATCTCGTGTCATTGATGCAAGTGTTACTACTACTTCGAGAGCATTGTCAAATCCTCCCTCGACCTCTACAATTACTGCTCCATAGGCTATTGCTTGTGCCATTTTGCCTCGGGCTATTTTGCCTCGGGGCACAACGAGTATTGGTTTTAGGTTAGCTCTCGCACTATAGGCTGCTACACTTGCTGCAGTATTTCCAGTGCTTGCTGCCACAACACTCTTTACACCAATGCTACGTGCTATTGTTACTGCAAGGCTCATACCACGGTCTTTAAAGCTTCCAGTGGGGTTCATGCCTTCGTATTTTGCGTATAGTTTTCTGAGCCCCAGTCTTTTTGCCAAGTGTTCAAGTTTGACAAGAGGGGTCCATCCTTCACCCATTGTTATTGGCTTAACATTTTTCGGGGTTGGGAGCATACTACGGTATCTCCACATACTATGTTGTAGTGGGTCTATGCGGGGCTCTGCTTCAACAATAACGTCGAGAAGGCCATTGCAGCGAGGACAACGAGTTAGCCAAGGATTAGGCTCGTAGACAAGACCACAGGATATACACTTTAGGTAGACTCTTTTCTCGAAGAGGGACACGTATCCAACTAAGCCCACCAGGGCGTAGGTTAGGCTCGCCCTAGACCCGCTTAAAAACCTAGTGCATTAGCGGCTGTTGAGCCTATTCTGTGGCCTATAGGGAGTACCGCGATGGGTATCTCGTTGTAGCAGTCAATGCCTAATAGGCTGCACAGTTCTTCGTCGTAGAATGCTCCTACAACGACTGTTGCTAGCCCAAGGGATTCTGCTGCGAGGTATAAGTTTTCAGCGGCTGAGCCCGCATCGAAGAAAATGTACCTATATGCGCGTGCACCATACTTGCTAGCTGTCCTAGCATACACCGCTGTGAGTATTATTGAGGCTGGTGCTGCAGCAACATGGCCCTGGCCAAGACATATGTCTGCAAGTCTACGTGCATAATCACCCTCTTGCATAAGGCATAAGGCGTGTTCATGTGGATCGTAGTGGTAAAGTCCCTTCTCAAGCTGTTCAACACGTGTTGCGACAAGATATGCTTCTAGTGGTTGCAGGCCACCAGCTGAGGGGTACGCACGGAGAGGCCAATCATAATCCCACCCCGTTATCCCTACGGCATGGTATAGTAGTGTCGAGATTTCTACGAGGCTTAGAGGCTTACTGGCATACTCTCTTCGGCTACGCCTTCTCCTGATAGCCTCGAGCGTATCAAGCCCTGCTTCCCGATGCGGTGGTGGTAGCTTCACCATGGCCTTACAGCTCTGTTTCTTAAAGAAGCCTGGCCATGTCAATTCTGGTTCCTCAAAGTACTCTGTCCTGGTAATAAAGGAGGCATAGTGGTACAATGCTGCCACATCTACACGGCGCGCTGCCTCGCGGAGTCCACGCTCAAGTAGCCTTCTACTACCATTAGCAAGCCTAGATACAAGGCTAGATAGTAGCTCGCAAAGACCCGCTAACACGACAGTCTCCTCCCAAGACGAGAAACGGTTCTACACGATAAAATACAGTTATGGATACGTTTGAGAAGGGCTCAGGAGCGCCGGCCCAACCACATTCTATGCGAAGACATCTTTGGAGACTTTCGGTAGAACCCCCGACTGGTTTACGGGGTTCCTCTTCACAGCCCCATACCGTTACTGGTGTTAGCCCGGTTTAAGATCTGCGATGAAGCACTCAGTTTCTTGGCATCACTGTACCCCTGGTGTAGTGCCTCGATGTTTTTCTCTACAAGCCTACCAAGCCTTCTTATTGCTTCCTCGAAATCCTCAAGACTTATTATTCCCTGGAAACCTCCCAAACCAAGCACGTAGCCTAAGAGATAGGTATTTGCTGTCCTAGCATCCCCTATTTCTATGGCTTTACTTGTAGCATTGACAGCGTAAACTCTCACACCACTAATTTTCAATGCTTCTACTACCTCTTCCGGTTTTGGAGGTTTTACACCCGGTAATGGTGGAGGAATACTATAAGTGTTGACAACTAATACACCGCTATCCGATAGATAGTCAATGTAGCGGAGAGCCTCTAAAGGCTCAAGAGCAATTAGTACGTCCGCTGCACCACGTGGTACTAACGGAGAATATACCGAATGACCCATCCTCACGTGAACAATCACTGTACCACCACGCTGGCTTAGACCATGCGTCTCTGCTACAAGGGCTTCATGGCCCGCATTCAATGCTGCATTAGCGAGCAGAGTGGCCATAGTTATTATTCCTTGACCACCTACACCTGTCAATACCACATTGAGTTTCCTTCGCGAAGACAAGTCCATCACCCCATACGAGGCGTTATCTTGGCCTAGCTGTTCGAAGTACCCTCACCCACTCCGAGCTAACCTTTGTAGCAGGTTCAAACGCACCATATGGGCATATTTGTACACATTCACCACAACCAGTACATAGTACAGGATCTATGCGTGCTTTCCCATCCTCTCTCCTCATTATTGCTGGACAATTGAATGCAGTATAGCATATGCCGCAGCCAGTACATTTATCCTCAACTACACGATACACTGGCGGCTTTACTCCCTCTGCACGAGCATTATCAAGTGCTAGGAGCATACAAGCACCACGCGCTACTACAACTGCTGGTTTACGTCTTTCCAATACATACTTCATTGCCTTAACCAGTTTCTCCTCAACATCACGTATGTTGAAAGAATCCGCTGTATCCACATATTCCACGCCAAGACCACGTGCAACTTCCTCGGGTAATGCTCTGTGCGTAGGTTTTCCTAGTGCCGTTACACCTATTCCAGGGTGAGGCTGATGACCAGTCATAGCCGTAGTGTGATTATCTAGAATAAGTACAAGTATTGGCGCATTATTATACACGCTGTTTAGGAGGCTTGGCATACCTGCATGGAAAAACGTTGAATCACCTATAATGGCTATTGGGAATTGTCCCTCAACAACATGTGCCATTCCATTTGCTAGACCTATACTACTACCCATTTCCACGAGTATATCTTGTACCTTGAATGGTGGGAGGAGACCTAAGCTATAACAACCTATATCACCAGAGTATATTGGTTTCAACCTGAGCTTGTTAACAGCCCTCTTTAGCGCATAGAAGACACTTCGGTAAGGACAGCCAGGGCAGAGTACGGGGGGTCTTGGTGGAGGCTCTATTGGGGCCTTGAAACGTGGTACTGGTATCTTTGCTTTACCAGTATCTAGCCCTAGTAGTCTTGCCACAGCCCTCTCAACAGCATCTAGCGTAAGTTCACCCATTCGCGGTAAGAAACCATCCTGCTTACCATGAACCTCTACTTTCACTTTTTCATCAAACAACACATTTTTTAGGAGAGTTTCAAAAACAGGATCACCCTCCTCTACAACAAGTATCTTCCTAACCTCCCTTGCCTCTCTAGCCACTAGATCCCTTGGTATGGGTACTGGCGTTGAGATTTTGAGAACCCGTATTTTCCCTCTAACACCAAGCTCCTCTAATGCCTCGACGGCATAGCTATAACCTAGCCCAACACCCACAATAAGCGCCTCAGCATCCTCTGGGCCTTCAACAGTATTGAGTGGGTGGGAGGAGAGATAGCCCGCTATATGCTCCCACTTTTCTAGTTGCTCGAGACGTCTTTTCCTAGCATTCATGGGTACTAGGGTCCATCGTTCAATATTCTTTTGGAAAATGCCTTTTCTGGCAAGTTTTTCTACACGAATTTCCCCAGTTTGGACTGGCACACGAGTGTGTGAGATTCTTGTTGTTGTACGGAGAATGACGGGATGTTTGAATTTCTCGCTAAGCATAAAGGCCTCTATTGTAGCCCTTTTAGCCTCCCATGCCCCAGCTGGTTCAACAACGGGTATGTAGGCGTGGACTCCATACCAGCGGTTATCTTGCTCGTTTTGACTACTCCACATAAATGGGTCATCAGCTGATACTATGACAAAGGCTGCCTCAACACCTGTATACCCGCTACTGAAAAATGGGTCTGCAGCAACATTGAGACCCACATGCTTCATCGCAGTTAGGGATGGAACACCCGACATTGCAGCACCATAAGCTGCTTCGAAAGCAACCTTCTCATTAACACTCCACTCAACATATGGTGCTCCAAGCCTTCTTGCTGCATATGCAAGTGACTCGACTATTTCAGTAGATGGTGTACCTGGGTAAGCAGATGCAAAGCCTAGCCCATATTCGAGGGCCCCACGTGCTATTGCTACATTTCCTAGCATGAGGACTTTCTGCCCAGGTTTTGCAAGGATTTCAGGATAGCTCATAATCACCAAGCCCTAGGCGTAAGCGATAACTACGTCTAGCCTCAGGGCCCTTAGCCAACCAACAGCTTCCTTATAACTGTAGTGGCTAGCCGAAATACCCACTGCAAGCCCACCATCTAATCACTGCTAACGCTCCCGGGTGCAATTGGAGTGGGGAAAGGGATTAGTCATAGCTGGTTGTGCAAGAGTGTTGTCAAGGGTAGTTGGGCTTGCCTCTGGTACGTGCCCTAACAGTACATATTGAAAGAAGTATAAGTATAGATGACGCAGTTAACGCTAGTATAAGGGTAGGCGATAGGCTCCTAAACTGCTTGAAGAGTGTAGGGCTTGAGGTGTGGACTATCCGTCTTGTACTACCACCCTTCCCTAGGCTAGAGCTAGGAGATTGTAGAAGGATTGTAGAAGAACTGTCGTCGGCCCTTAGTGACAAGTTCTTTTTACATCCATTAAGCTTTGACGGTGTACATCCATGTGTGAGTAAGATTGTAGAACTGGTTGATGTTCACGAGAGGGTCTACGCCTCCATCCTCTGCAAGAGTGTTGAGTGTCTTAGCCGGGTACTTACAATGCTTTGGTCTGTTGAAGTAGATCCACTTGTGTATACTAGGTTAGCCATAGTAGTTGGGGACTGGGTTGAGACACCATACTTTCCTGCTACAACAAGCTTAGCAAGGAACAGTATGGTGACGGCTGCACTACGCTACGTTGATGCGGCTATGAAGGCTCTTAGTGGGGATCGCTCTAGTGTTGTAGGATTCGTTAGAAGTATTGAAGATAAAATCAAGCAACTAGCCGATTGTACACTAGTTGGGTATGGTGGTTTAGACTTATCGTTATCGCCATGGATGGATGAGAGTGTTGCTGGTCTTGCAGAAAGGGTACTAGGTACTGAGCTGGAAGGTGCTAATGGCATATATGCTGCATATGCTTTAAAACAATTCATAGATGGTGTTGCTAGTGAGGCTGGTGTAAAAACCATAGGTTTTAATGAGCCTATGTTTGCTGTTGCTGAGGATAACTTGCTGGATCAGAGGGTTAGAGAGAAGCGTGTGAGGCTAAGAGATCTAGTAGCCTACAGTACAGCATGTGTAGCCGGAGTTGACATGGTGGCTGTGCCGTTGAAGGAGGTTAATCCTGTAAAACTTGCACAGGGTCTATGGGGTGTCTACATGGTTAAAGGAAAGCCTTTTGGTGTAAGGGTTATACCCGTTGATAAGGAGCCAGGCACAGTGATAAAGCTTGGGAGATTTGGTTCAACTACTGTTATCTTTCCTTGAGCTTGAAAAGCAAGTCCTCAACAATATCCCAAATACCCAATTGTTTCGATAAGCGCTCGACTTCGCTCCAGCTACCCTCATAAATATCCTTGACGCTACTATAACCTTGCTTCATGTAGAGTATTGCCTGCACCATTGTAGCTAGAAGTTCAGCTAGTTTAGCAACATGTGCCTCGATAGATGACTGTTCCACAAATTCGCGAAATAGTGAAGCCAATTTGCTATCGCCAATTCGTTCCTCTACAACACTTAGTTCGATACCCTCCTTATTCTCTACGCCAATTCTTCTAGAGAATTCCCTAACAATATCACCTACATAGGCTTCGGGGAGCTCATGGACTAAGGCTATTACAGCTGCACGATAAGGGTCTACATCTTCGCCCCGATTGGCTAGTATAAACGCTATCTCTAAGGCCAGCAATGCTGCCATGAAACTATGGCTTCCACTCGTCTCAGCTATTTGTGGGGGAATACCTCTTAGCATCCAACCAGTCCTAGCAAGACAAGAGAGACTACGTGCTACATCAACAATCTTGTCAAGTGCCATGGTAGCCTCCTCCCATTAAGCATCTACGGGGTATGGCTTTTGAGGAGGCATCGGTTTATCAATTATACGCGGCTGTCCCTCTACAAACCTAGTACACATACTGGGCATCTTGGTGGGGGAGCACTGTGACTGTTGTAGGTTTTATCGGCCTAGGTAGAATGGGTTATGCAATGGCTTCTAGGCTTAGAAGCTATGGTTTTGATGTAGTGGTATGGAATCGTACTCCCACAAAAATGGAGCGCTTCATAGCCGAGCATGGTGGTAGAGCAGCCTCAACACCTGCTGAAGTAGCAGAGAAGGCTGATATAGTACACATCATGGTAGCTGACGATAATGCTTCAAGAGAGGTACTTCTGAGACCTAATGGTGTATTTGAGAGAGGGAGAGGAAAGATCGTTATTGAGCATTCGACAATAACGCCTATGCACAGTATCTTCCTACAAAGGCTTGCCGAGAAGCATGGCATTACTTATCTTGAGGCACCTGTGATAGGGGGTCCACGTAATGCAGCTGATGGAAAACTCGTAATCCTAGTAGCTGGTTCTAGGAAGCCAGAGGAAATACCTAGTCTTAGCCCTCTAGGCACCACTATTCATCTAGGTGATGTACCTCAAGCTACAGCTGCTAAGCTTGCTTTCAACCTCCTCTTACTAACCATTGTAGCTGGATTGGCTGAAGCTTATAGTCTTGTTGAAGCATATGGTGTCCCCTATCGTGAATTCTACGAGAAAGTCCTTAGTAAAACGTGGATAAGACCTATTGCTGAAAGGTACATTGATAGAGGCTTTAGGCTAGGAGCCCCTGCATCGTTTGCAGCACAATTGGCAGGAAAAGACGCTGCCTATGCAGCTGAGGCTCTGAGAGAAAAAGGCTTACCAAACATACTAGCATCAGCAATAGAGGAGCTCTACAACTACATGGTCATGGACGGCTATGGTGAAAGTGATTATCCAACACTGATAGGTTACCTAGTAAGTAGAACAATGAGGAGAAAATAGGAGCAGGATAAGGACTATGTGTGGAACTGACCACGTTTTTCGTGTGTACCTAATATTCTGAAGACACCTATACGCCACTCCTCATTCATATCCTCTGGCTCTATTATTTCGACTAGTTCAGCTTCGTAGCCCAGGTCTTCAAGTACGTATTTGAAATCCTCTACCCAATCGTTTATTCCGCAGGTACGACAAAAACTACCATCAAACTTTACTATGATATGATCATCTTTTACTTCAACTATCTCAGCTATTGCCTCAGGTGCTCTATACTTGTTGTACATCTCAGCAGCTTTTTCCACGATTTCACGTATAGGTGCTCTGTCCCTGCCTAGACGCATTGAGCGAGACAATGCTCGCACCCGTATCTAGTACTATTACGATACCATAGCTAGCTAGAACTGTTTGTGGGCTAATAAAGCTTGCACACCATTGAAGAATACCCACCACTTTATACCCCTGGCTAGACTTCTTCTTAGCAACACGGTGAGCGAGCCGGCTTGCAAAGACCCTTTTACGAAGAGGAGCGTAATGGACTTCTTCTTGTAGAGTACGAGGAGTATGAACCTACTAAGCCTAGTTTCATGGTGCTTGGCCTACCAGATACTGGTCTTGTAGGGGTAATTGCTGCTAACCATCTCGTTTCCAGCCTTGGTCTCCGCGAAGTCGGTGGCGTAGATTTTCAAACTGCAATGCCACCTGTGGCCGTTATTCACGAAGGACAACTGCGCACTGCGTTAAGGTTATTTCACAAAGACAACATCGTTGTATTAGCTGCTGAGACCCCAATACCACCACCAATGATATACCCCCTTTCAAGTCTCCTTATTGACTATGCACAACGTAAAGGTATAGACTATATCATCTCTGTGGTTGGGATAGCAACACCTAACCGTGGCGAGCTTGAGAAGCCCCGCGTCTATTGGTTAGCTAGTAATGAGAAAGCTAGAAAGAAGGTCGAAGAACTCGGCCTAGACATATTCAGTAATGGTTATCTTGTTGGACCGTATGCTCTAATACTGAAGACAAGTGTAAGGCGCAGGACATCGAACATAGTACTACTCGCAGACGCCTTCATAGACTTCCCTGACCCCGAAGCCGCAGCTGAGGTCGTGAAAGTTATAGGTAAGCTCGCAGGTATGGAAATCGATGTACAAAAACTACTTGAGCAAGCCGAGTTGATAAGAATAAAGATGAGAGAGCTGATGCGTCAGACGAGACAAGCAATGGCGGAAATGCAAAGAGCGCCAAGCCCCATGCTCTATGCATAACTTATCCACCATGGGTGGGGTGACCGGCTTGTCCATGGATGTATTTGAAGAGATGAGGAGGGAGATGGAGAGGCTACGGAGGAGAATACAAGAGGAAATTGACCGGGCCTTTGCTCTAATGACTGCACCGCATACACGTATGTGGAGTCCCGATGGCACTCTTCAGCCCTTACACCAGGTCTATGCTTATCCAGACCATTACCTCATACTAGTAGATTTGGCAGGGGCAGATACTGGTTCTGTAGAGGTAAAGGCCACCGAGAACCAATTGATTATAGAGGCAAGGCTTCAACAAACAATAAGCTATAGTGATGTCTATGGGACTACATATGGCCGAGAAGTTAGATTTCATAGCTATAAGCATGTAATACCCCTACCGCCCGATGCAGATCCTTCCAACATGAGGGTACGCGTAAGACCCAACAAGCTACTAGAGATAGTTCTACCGCGTAGGATACGTGTTAGGCCTAGCTAAATCCACCACCATACTTCTCTTCGCCAAGGCATTTTATGGGCGATGTGTATGCGTGTTCCTTTATGGATAGAGGCTAGTATGTTGAAAATATTAGTGGTTGGTGGAGGAGCTGTTGGCACCCGTAGAGCACTATGGTTCCATGATGCTGGGGCTGTGGTTAAGGTTGTAGCCAAGGAGTTTAGTGTAGACTTAGAGAAAACTGCTGCCAAAAGCCATAGATTGGAGCTTATAAAAGCTGATGTTTTAGCAGATGAAAACCTGGTAGAAAAGCTAGTGAACTGGGCCGACATAGTCGTGATAGCCACTGATAACCCAGGAGTTAACGAGGCCATATGGAAACTAGCTGTAAGGCATCGTAAGCTCGTCAATGATGCAACTAATGCTGAGCGTACACACATCGTGGTACCGTACACTGCTGAGGTTTGGGGTCTACGTATCGCCGTGACTAGTGAGGGGAAGAGTGGAGTAGCTGCAAGACGCGCTAGAGATCGGATAGTAAAGTGTCTTGAGAGTGATGAAGAGTTAAAAACATTGTACGAGACAATGGTACGGGTTAAGAAAATGCTTAAGGAGAAGATACGTGAACCCAAGAAGAGAATACCATTATACTTTGCCATAGAAGCCGACAAAGAGTTCAAGAAAGCTATCAAGGACAAAGATGTTGAAAAGGCAATGAAGCGTGCCATGGAGATTATTGAGGAGAAACTAGGTGACTCCTAGCCTTTTCTCAACAGCCTCTATGGCCTCTAGAGCGTCCTGCACCACATCCTCAAGCCCGAGCTTCACGAGTGTTTCTGGTAAGGGTACACCATAACTCTCATGATATCCCCTTTTCCTGTAGAAGACTCTTACTGCTTCTCTCAGTTCCTGCCAGGATTGGACTGCTTTCTCGCCCACCAGGGGGCCACTGGTAGGCTCCATCCACTTAGCTGGTATTGTGTCGTATTCGGGTACTCTACCAGCTAAAGCAGCATGTATACGTGCTAGCGCTTCCGTACGCCATCCAACAAGTAATAACTCATCAATGTGAGTTTTTACCCCAGTTATGGCGTAGTACATCTCGGTTATCTCATCCTCAGTGTAGTCGGTAAATGAGCATACACCGAGACTATCCAGTAACGCTTTCCAGTCACGATCCTTTATCAATGACTCTATCGTCTCCGTTGCTGGCCCTTTACTTGGTACCTCATGAGGCCTAGGCCATCCACGTAAGTGACTTGCCCCTACATCGGCGGTAGCATAGCTGACTGCGAGCCCTCTACGGCCCCGTGGATCCCATGCTGCTGCTTCCAGGCCCTTAACGTGAACTGCTGCTTCGCGGCCACGACCTAGTATAAGTGCTGCCTTTTCTACACCCTCAGCTAGTACCGCGCCAATACCTCGACGATAAGCTACTAGATCAGCTAGTTCCTTTATAGCTTCACTATTGCCGAACGAGGGCTTATTCTTCAAACCATCAAGTTCAATATCATTGATTAATTTCTTCTCATAGAGTTCCATTAGCCATGACACTGTTTCACCGAAACTTATGCTATCCATGCCAAGACTGTTGATCCTCCACTCTAGCATCAACACATCATCCACATCAAGTATTTCAGTTGCAACACCAAGCATAGCCAAGTTCTCGTACTCGGGTTTAACAACAATGTATTCATAGCCCTTCTTTGCCAGTCTTGCCAGCTTGCTACACTTGATTGGACACCCCCAACCCCATAGTACGCCAGCATATTCTCTATACACTGCACGAGGGGCTTCACGTTCCAATACTACTTTACAACCGAGTCTTTTACTATATTCCTCGGTACCTTGCACATTCCAGTGTCTACCAGGACACATGGAGAGATTGGAACACACTGTTACTCCATCATTTGTACCACACCGTGCCCATGCTCGTATTGATTCGTCTTCTCTATGTCTTCTATAAATTTCTAGGTAGAGTCTTCTACGTAGATCTTCGTCGTACACTAGTGGTTTACGTGTTGCTTTAACAACAATTGCTTTAATCTTCTTAGAACCCATAACAGCTCCTATTCCACAACGTCCAGCAGCCCTAAAACCATCCACAATAACATTAGCGTAACGTACCAGGTTCTCGCCAGCAGGCCCAATACTGGCAACGCTAACACTCCTCCCTAACTCTTTACGTATAGCACTCCACGTCTCCCACGTGCTTGAACCCCATAGGTGTCTCGCACTCCTTAGCTCAATCCCGTTCTTATCAAGATAGACGTATACGGGTTCATCAGACGAGCCAGTTATTATCAATAAACTAAAGCCAGCCCAACGCATTTTTGCAGCAAACACTTGTCCAGCATAGCTATCACAAAGAATTCTTGTTAGCGGGCTTTTCGCTAGAAAACCCACCTTTGAGGAAGCTGGGGCTAGGCCAGCAAAGAGCCCAGGTGCCACAATTACTACATTAGACTCGTCAAGAGGATCCAAAGTTGGATGAATCAATTTATAACCATAGTAGTATAGGAAGCCTTTACCGCCCAAGAATAGTTTCGCGATCCTCTCTTCAATACTAATTGTTCTTACTTCCTGTGTAGAAAGGTTTACAAAACCAATTAGCCCGTATCCCATAGGAGACCGCAAACCGTACACCTGAGAGAGCTATCCAAACACAGGCTTTTGGAAGCCTCTAGGGTATGAGGAGACTAGGAGTCTAGGTGACATAGTATGGGTTTTTGTAGTATAAAGAGAATAGGAAGGATTGTTTACTGTGAGGATCTAAGTTGGCGAGCACCAGTATTCCGTGACCGTTTTGAGGCTGGTGAACAACTTGCTTCTTTGCTTGAAGAGCTTGGCTACCGTAATGTTATCGTTTTTGGTCTTGCTGCCGGCGGTGTACCAGTAGCTTACTCTGTTGCCAGGAAGCTAAGAGCTGTAATGGACGTCATTGTTGTAAAGAAGATACTATATCCGTGGACTACTGAGGCTGGTTTCGGTGCTGTAGCACCCGATAAATCGTATGAGTATAGTACTGATGCTGTTTCGTGGCTAGGCTACGACGAACGCACTATTGAGGAGCTCGTTGATAAGACTTATGAGGTTGTTCGTAGGAGGATGGAGCTTTATCGAGGAACTATTGAGGTTAAACTGCATGGTGAAACCGCTGTCGTTGTTGATGATGGTATAGCAACTGGCTATACAATGAGCGTGGCTGTATGGTTTCTGGAGCGCCACGGAGCTTCACGTGTTATAGCAGCAGCACCTACAGCTAGCACTGATGGTGCTATGATGGTTTCTAATCGTGCTGGCCAAGTAGTTACAATTAATGTACGTGGTTCACCTTATGCTGTTGCTGATGCGTATCTTGAATGGCATGATGTGAGTGACGAGGAGGTCATAGAGCTTTTGGAGAAAGCCCGAAAAGAGGGACTATACAAGGTTCATAGATAGTAGGTAAAGAGTCACGTGTCTACTAATTCCAGCTACTCTATGAATACCGTTTCTCCCTCGTACCTAGCCTCACCTAGCTTCTTAAGTCTCCGTGCTAGCTTAATGGCTGCCTCCACGGCACGCCTTGCATAGTCGTCGACGCGTTCAAGTGCTTGCATCCTATTCATGCCAGGACCCGATATGCCTAGAGTAACCGGTTTACGGTACTCTATCGAGAGATCCATGAGTTTCCTTGCAACCTGGTGTGCTATGAGCTCATCGTGCTTCGTAGCACCAGTTATTATAGCACCTAATGTTACAATGGCATCTACATCATTCTTTTTTAGCAAACTCTCTACTAGGATTGGCATATCGTATGCTCCCGGAGCTTTTACAACATACGTTACCTCTGCTCCTAGGAACTCTGCATGAGAAAGAGCACGTTGAAGCATGAGGTATGTGACATCATAGTTGAATTCAGAGACCACGATTGCTAAGCGAACTCTATCTCCACCCATAATGATTTTCCCCAAGACAGGTAAAAACTATGATAAAGCATCATAAAAACCTTAGCTTTCACAACGTGGTCTACCCGAGCATCTTTCCGGGGGATAAAGCTTTGAAAATATGTATCGTGGATACAACATTTGCGCGTGTGGACATGGCACGTTATGCGATAGAGGTGCTCCAACAGCTAATACCCGATGCTATCATTGTACGGAGAACCGTACCTGGTATAAAGGATGTACCAGTTGCAATCAAAAAGCTCATAGCTGAGGAGGATTGTGATGCCGGTATGGTTTTTGGCTGGGTTGGCCGTAGTTTAACAGACAAGATTTCCTATGCTGTCTACTCGCTTGGTATACAGCTTGTTCAGCTAGAGTACTCTAGGCACGTCATAGACGTAACGGTACATGAAGATGAATCAGATGACGAAAATAAGTTATATGAGATAGCTGTTGATCGTGCAAGAAAACATGCGGAAAACTTGTACTATCTGCTAAAGAGACCTGAAAAATTAACTGAATGGGCTGGCACAGGGCGTCGTCAAGGATATCCCGACGTAGGGCCTATACGGGGTTGAAACCCCCTTAGACCACAGTATTAAAGACCCCATCTACGCGTGTTTACGTGGTCCGATAGAGCCTTGGATGTTTACATTATATCAGCTGTACGTACACCTATTGGGAAGTTTGGTAAGAGTCTTTCACCCCTTAAGGCGTCAGAGCTGGGTTCCATAGCAATAAAGGCTGCTATTGAGAAGGCTGGTATAGAGCCTAAAATGGTTGAGTACGTCGTCATGGGGCATGTAATAAGGGCTGGTACTGGAATGAATACCGCTAGACAAGCTGCTCTAAGGGCCGGGATACCCGAGGATGTTGATGCTGTCACTGTAGACATGGTATGTGCGTCTGGTATGGCCGCGATAATAAATGCTGTCCAGACAATAAAGACGGGTGATGCTAGAATAGTAGTTGCTGGCGGTATGGAGAGTATGTCTAATGCTCCCTTTATCATTGGTTCTGAGGCTCGTTGGGGCATCAAACACTTGATAATGAGGGAGCTAAAACTACTTGATGCCATGGTTTACGATGGTCTCTACGATGTTTTCCTTAATAAGATAATGGGTGAAGAGGCTGATATGGTTGCTAAACACCATGGCTATAGCCGTGAGGAGCTTGACATGGTTGGGTATGAGAGCCATATGAGAGCAGCCAAGGCATGGGATCAAGGCTTCTTCCGCGATGAAGTAGTTTTCATTGATACTAGCATTAATGGGCAAAGAATTAGCCTAGAACGCGATGAGGGTATACGCCCAGATACAACTCCGGAAAAACTGGCAAAACTTCCCCCAGCCTTTGGAAAGGATGGTCTACATACTGCAGGCACAAGTAGCCAGATAAGTGATGGTGCGGCAGCCCTAGTCCTAGCATCAGCTGACGCCGTGAAAGAGTATGGTCTCAAGCCCTTGGCAAAAGTGCTTGGATATTCCTGGGCTGGTGTAGAGACATGGAGGTTTCCCGAGGCACCAATTTACGCTGTGAGAAAACTCTTGAAGAAATTGAACATGGAGCTTCGGGAGTTCGATTACTTCGAAAACAATGAGGCATTTGCAGTTAACAATTTACTAATGCGTGACCTCCTAGGCATAAGTCTAGATCGCCTCAATGTTTTCGGTGGAGCCATAGCGATAGGACATCCTCTTGGCGCTAGTGGTGCTAGAATCACAACAACGTTAATCAACGTATTGAAGAAGAAGGGTGGTAGAAGGGGCATAGCAAGCATATGTCATGGTCTTGGTGGCGCTGCTGCCTTAGCCATAGAGCTTGTCTAAACTATTCCTCACAATGATAAAGATTGTGGTTGCTAGTGTACTCGAAGCTAATACCTTAATTCTTTCCCATTAGGGCTGGCTTAGACTACGTGCTAACCTATATCTAGCTCCACACCTTCTAGGAGATAATACGAGGAGGGAGAGAAAATGCCCGTAGAGAGGGTGAAGACCGGCATACCTGGTATGGACGAAATACTGAATGGAGGTATCCCTAAGAGAAATGTTGTTCTCCTAAGTGGGGGTCCTGGCACTGGTAAGACGATATTTAGTCAACAATACCTCTGGAATGGGTTGCAAATGGGTGAACCAGGTATCTATGTTGCACTCGAGGAGCACCCTGTACAAGTTAGGATTAACATGTCACAGTTTGGCTGGGATGTTAGGCCCTACGAGAGAGAAGGAACCTTCGCTATTGTTGATGCCTTTACAGGTGGTATAGGTGAAGCTGCTAAGAGGGAAAGATACGTTGTAAGAGATCCAACCGACGTAGGGCTACTTATCGATGTCCTCAAGGAGGCCATACGTGATGTAGCTGCACAGCGTGTAGTGATCGATTCCGTGTCAACACTATACTTGACGAAACCCAGTGTTGCAAGAAGCGTTGTAATGATGCTTAAGAGGGTTCTAAGCGGCCTAGGTGCAACAAGCATTCTTGTAAGCCAGGTATCTGTTACAGAGCGTGGATTTGGTGGACCAGGTGTCGAGCACGCAGCAGACGGCATCATAAGACTGGACTTAGATGAGATAGAGGGTGAGCTGAAGAGAAGCTTGATAATCTGGAAAATGAGGGGTACAAAGCATAGCATGAGAAGACACCCATTCGAGATCACCGACAACGGCATCATAGTACACCACAATAAAGTGTTAAGAACAACACGCAGAGGTCTTGTTGAGGAACAACTCTAGAGAAAATCGGCCCAACGATATCTACGTGTTTTGGCTTTGACCCGCTCGTCTTTTTTGGTGCTCCTGAAACAACTGATGCACCACCATGTACGGGGGGAGGCGTACCACTATAGTGGGCTGCGTTACTGTTTGTGGAGTGTAGACCATACTTCTTATAATCCTGGGTTTGAGCTAGGGGTTTGCACGAGAGGGTATGGGGTGCTGGTTAAGCCTTGCGTGTAAAGCATGTCTCTGAGATACTGAAGATAATGAGGAATATAGAGCAGGTTAGAAACATTGGTATTGTTGCCCACGTGGACCATGGTAAAACGACTACTACAGATTCCCTGCTTGCTGCAGCAGGTATAATTTCGCAGAAGATTGCTGGCGAGGCGCTTGCAATGGACTTTCTGACGGTGGAGCAGCAACGTGGCATAACAGTAAAATCGGCCAACATAAGCCTCTACCACGAATATCAAGGTAGGCCTTACGTCATTAACCTGGTGGATACTCCTGGACACGTAGACTTTTCTGGTAAAGTTACACGTAGCCTGAGAATGATAGATGGAAGTATTGTTGTTGTTGATGCTGTAGAAGGTGTTATGCCGCAAACTGAGACTGTGCTTCGCCAGAGTCTAGAGGAGCGTGTACGTCCACTCCTTTTCATAAATAAGGTTGATCGTTTAATAAAGGAGTTGAAATATACTCCTCAGCAGATACAGCAACGATTCGTCGAGATAATCAAGGAGGTAAACGAGCTAATACAATTGTATGCTGACAACGAGTTTAAGAAGCAATGGATACTTGATCCAACAAAAGGAATGGTTGCATTTGGCAGTGCTAGGGACAAATGGGGTATCACTATACCTATGGCCCAGAAAAAAGGTATTAGGTTCAGTGATATCATAGAGGCTTATAATCGTGGTAAAGAGGCTGTAGAGGAATTCGCATCGAAAGTTGCTCCTCTACACGAAGCACTTCTTGACATGGTTGTCAAGTTTATCCCTAATCCCTTGGTTGCACAAAGGTATCGTATACCAAAGATCTGGCGTGGCGACATAAACACTGAGATAGGGAAGGCTATGCTAGAAGCTGACCCTAATGGACCGCTAGTATTCGCTATAGCTGACATGAGGCTTGACCCGAGAATACGCCGCCTAGTTGCCACTGGACGTATCTTCAGCGGTACACTACATCAAGGTGACGAGGTCTACCTTGTCAATGCCAAGAGACAGGCAAAGGTACTACAGGTAAGCATTTACATGGGTCCCGATCGCGAAGTCGTTGACGAGATACCTGCCGGAAACATAGCAGCTGTACTTGGCCTCGAGGATGCACGGGCTGGTGAGACAGCTGTAGCAGTAGAATACAAAGACAAGATGTCTCCGTTCGAGAAACTACGTTATGTAAGCGAGCCCGTAGTCACGGTAGCTATCGAGCCTAAAGACCCTAGAGATCTCCCTAAGCTTATAGAGGCTCTCCACAAGATAAGCGTAGAAGACCCTAACATTGTGGTTAAAATTAACCAGGAGACTGGCGAGTACCTGCTAAGCGGTATGGGCCCCTTACACATAGAGATAACGCTATGGTGGCTCAAGGAGACTTATGGCCTAGAGGTTAAGACGTCACCACCCATAGTTGTATATCGTGAGACCATACGTGCGAAGAGCGAGGTATTCGAGGGCAAGAGCCCCAACAAGCACAACAAGTTGTACATCAGTGTTGAGCCTCTGGACGAAGAAACCATAAGACTCATACAGGAGGGCATCGTCACAGAAGATATGGAGGCGCATGAAAGAGCTAAGATACTTAGAGACCAAGCTGGCTGGGACTACGATGAGGCAAAGAGGATCTGGGCTATTGATGAAAACATCAACGTCTTCATAGATAAGACAACAGGTGTACAACACCTACGTGAGGTAAAGGACACAATAATACAAGGCTTTAGGCTAGCTATGAAGGAAGGGCCATTAGCCAAGGAGCCCGTGAGAGGACTCAAAGTAATACTGCACGACGCAGTAATACATGAAGACCCTGCACACCGTGGACCAGCACAAATCTATCCCGCAGTGAGAAACGCTATATACGCTGGTATACTAACCTCAAAGCCTACATTACTCGAGCCACTACAGAAGCTCGACATAAGAGTCCCACAGGAATATGTAAGCAACGTTATAGCAGTAATTAGTAGAAAGCGTGGCAGGATAATCGATATGAGAGAATATGGTCTCATGATGAGGATCCTAGCAGAAATCCCTGTAGCCGAGAGCTTTGACCTAGCAGCAGAACTACGTAGTGCAACAAGTGGACGTGCATTCTGGGGTACTGAGTTTAGCCGTTGGGCACCAGTACCGGATTCCCTACTTGGTGATCTCATAAAGAAGATAAGGGAGAGGAAAGGATTACCGCCAGAACCACCAAAAGCCGAAGACTTCATATCACCTTATTAAAAGGCTTTGTATATTCAGGAGGGCGAAACCCTTACCTACCCTTCTCTTTTTACCTCTCCGTCCATGAACTCAGTATTTTCGCCTCCATAAGATCCCTTGTGAAAACTGATGCAAACTCGGCTAATCTCTCCCATGGCCGTTTACTGCCTTTTACAAGCTCCTTTAATTTACTAATACTTTTAGCAAATAACTTTGCGCATACACCTAGTCTCTCTACCTCCCCTAACACTATGAGGGCTGTTGCAGCCTTTAGAAAGTCTGATACCCCTTCTATGCTACTGCAATCACTTGGCTTAGTTAGCAGTAGCAAAAGATCCTCGTACCCTACTTGCTTCATTAACATATGCACTTCAAGATCCTTAACAATTGTTGCTGCAATATGGTACACGAGGAATGCATCAGAGCCAAGAAGATCCAATAGTGTTTTCGGTACTGATACAAGATAGTACTCAAGCCCACCATGAAGAATGCTATGCATTGCCTCATGAACCAGTAATGCTTTATGCTCTAGTTTCTCAGGAGAAAACTCCTTCGAAACAACATGTATACGGGGATAGCCGCGCCAAGCCTCATGCATTACGGTGTATGCGGCATTAACAACGACACCCAATGAAACAGCCTCATTAACAAGGATGTTCTCCATAAACGTTCTGTTCTCATAAACATGTAACTCGACATAATCTGGCCCATCAACCCTACTATAAACTTCAGCTAAAACTGAAATCAAAGGCTCAACATCAACTATACCATGCCGGATGACGACCAGGCTTGTACCACCAATTCTCATTATTCCCTGCAAGAGACAACAACCCCAATATATGGAGCCTCAGAAGGGGCTTCTCTTCACAACTCTCTATATCCGACCGATAATCCTTCATCACCAGCATCTCTAACTATTTATCTCTAGCCCAAGACAATGGCAGGAGAGGCTCTGCTCCGGCAACGCACCACATGATCCTTTTCTTTCGGCCCACCCCTATAGGAAGCTCGTCATCGCCTAGTTCATATGACTCCTAATCACGTCATTTATTATCGTTATTCCAGGCAACAACCTATTCTAGTATCAATGGCATTACCTATTATACCTCTATTAAGGCCTTGCATCATATGGTTAAAGCTAAGCTGGGTTTTGGGTGCTAGAGCACCTAGGTGCGAACCTCTATTATTGATAAGTTGGCTTTTTCCCGTACTAGGCCTTACTATAATGGAGCTAATGAGGGCTAAACTAGTGCTATCTAAGACTGTGGACATATATAGTTGGCTAGCTAGTTGTCCTTAGTCCTGGTGGAGGGTAATTCTATGGTAAACGTGGAGAACGCATTAGCTGAGATAATATCAATACTATTCTTCTTACTCGTCGTTCTAATACTGCTAGCATATAGTATTAGGATAGTGAGGGAGTATGAGAGAGCTGTAGTCTTTCGTTTAGGTAGAGTTATAGGTGCTAAGGGTCCTGGCATAGTATTCATTATACCTATTATAGATCGGGCTATAATAGTTGATTTACGTATACATACCGTTGATGTTCCACGCCAAAAAATAATAACTAAGGACAATGTCGAGGTATCTGTTGACGCCGTTGTTTACTACCGTGTAGCAGACCCAATAAAGGCTGTTGTAACTGTTCAAAACTACCACTACGCTGTAACCATGTTAGCCCAAACCACTCTAAGAGATGTCGTAGGCCAGTCTGAACTCGACGAGCTACTAACTAAGCGTGAAGACATCAATAAGAGGCTTCAGCAAATACTAGACGAGCTAACCGATCCATGGGGGATCAAGGTCACTGCCGTAACTATACGCGAAGTAGTACTGCCAGAGACAATGGTACGCGCTATTGCCAGGCAAGCAGAGGCTGAAAGATGGAGAAGAGCCAAGATAATAGAGGCTGAGGGTGAGAAACAAGCTGCTGCTATACTAGCCCAAGCAGCCGAGATCTACGTGAAACACCCAATTGCTGTTAGACTTCGTGAACTCCACACATTAGCAGAAATAGCAAAGGAGAGAAACCTGCTGATAATATATCCCTCAACAGTAGGCTCAGAAGCAACTGCAATAGCAGTAACAGTCGCCTCTGCACTACGTAAACAACTGGGAGCAGGAGGAGAGCAGAGTTAACAACACTACTCCTCGGATAACAATTGACTCCTAACTGTATTTTTCCTCTATTTCGGTCTTTAGACTTTTTGCTTGCACCAGCCTTACAACACCGTCGACAAACACTGATGGTTCAATACCTATATGAGAAGCAAACATAGATATAATGCTTTTACGCTTTGTTACAATATAGACGTTTACGCCACTCTTTGATGCCGCTATAGGGAGGAGAGCAGCAGGGAGCTCCGTTACCTCGCCGAGAACAACTAGTGTATCAGCTGTTAGCGCCTCATATACGGCTTGGCTAAGGACTCTCCTGGGTACCGGCTGCGAGCGCCCAACGATTTCTGGAACTAGTTTGCCGCCACACTCACCACATACTAGTTTTTCAACTTCTGTCCTATAGTATCTCCTACCACATATACTACATCTTAGTCTTCTGGTAGATCCATAGATCTCTACTACTTTGTCGTTAGACCTTATTAGGCTAGAAAGAACACCATCATCACAAACAGTGATCACTTTATCTATGACACCATACTGTATCAGCAAGTATATGCCATGATATAGGCTCTTGCTATTCTCTTCTACGAGGCCGCAAATTTCATCACCAATGAGTAGTACCACATAATTACTATGCAAGAGCTGTCTCGCTAACTCATCGAGTTTATCCATGGCTTCTATCCTCGGTTTAAACTAGGATTGAAGGTTATAGGTGGGCAAAGACATCTACTGAATCCTTTAACGCCTTCTACAATATTTCTTGGCCAGTAAGATAGTCTATGAACACTATTCTCTTGAAGCCTTCTCTACTTAGTGCTTCACGGGCCTTTGCCAAAATGGCTTCCCATAGTCTATCGTTTATGAACCTACAAAAACTACATGATGGGTCACTCCCAGTATAGTCTACAAAGACCACTAATGTATCACCAGATAGGCGTAAGCGACGCACAATACCTGCAGTAACAAGGTCAACATCGAAGCCTGGTATTACTACTCTGCGAAGCACGTTCTCTGCCCTATGAAATAACTTAAGGACATCTTTATCATAATATGGTTGTTCTTGTTCCCGGCGCCCACTGGTCCTACGCAGCCATTTAAGCATCCTATAAGCCACCCCATCTTCTTCCTTCAGCTAGTCTGTATACTGCCTTGCTCTCTCCTACACTCAACATCAAATGCAACTATATAGTTTCTGTCCAACACCACATTAACCTTGTTGGCATCCTTAAGTGAAAGAGCTCTGCGTGGGTGCAAGTAGGCCTTTAGAATGTAGTCTTTATGCTTTACAACAGCTACTACTCTTCCCCTCTGGGCACGTAATTCAACTAGCTTTGCCTCACCACCGGGCTCGACTTCAACAAATTCTGGCGCAATACTAGCTAACTTGCCATCTAAGCATATGATGTTGTGGCCCAAAAAAGAAGCCACCATAGGACTTGGTGGATAATAGTATAAGTCTAGGGGCTTACCTTGTGCAACGACTCCTCCATTCATAAGTACTACTAGCCAATCACCAAGCTCCAACGCCTCATCCTGATCATGCGTTACATGGATTATTGTTACCCCCAAACTCCGCTGCACAGCCCTTACTAGGCCTCGGAGCTCTTCACGCAACGGTTGATCAAGATTACTAAAGGGTTCGTCTAGGAGCAGTATACGGGGTTTAACAGACAATGCCACCGCTATGGCTGCTCTTTGCAACTCGCCTCCACTAAGCTCACTAGGTTTACGATACAGCAAGTGATCAATGTGTAAAAGGCTTGCAAGCTCACGTGCATACTGTGGTTCTGCACCAAAGAAAACAAGATTCTCCACAACAGTCATGTGTGGAAGTAGTGCTGGTTCCTGAAACACCATTGCTACTCTCCTCTCCCAGGGAGGAAGCCTAGTAACATCTTGACCATCAATCACTATCTTGCCCTCGTCGGGCTCCTCTATCCCTGCTATTATCCGTAGTAGCGTTGTTTTTCCAGAACCACTAGGACCTAGAACAACTGTTATTGCATGTGCAGGAGCGTTAAGTGAAGCTCTTTTTAAGGCATATACTTTTCCAAATCGCTTTGTAACACCCTGTACTTCAACTATAGCCACTCTCTAAGCCACCTCGACCCCATAGCTGTTACTAGGAGAACGAAGAGAAGTAGTATGGAGCATGCTGCGGCTGCATAACCCAGTGTACGGCCTGCACCATAAAGATGGTAAACTAGTATGCCCAGACTCCAGGTCTCCGGCGTACTTAGGACGAGTGTTGCTCCAAACTCACCCATACTAGCAACAATAGATAATAGTATTGCCGTAGCGAGAGAGGATGGGCTAAGAGATAATAGCGTGAATGCAAGTCGCCACCCTTTTACACCGCTTATCAATAACATATCTAGTAGTTCCCTTCTTAGCCTAGTTAGCCCAAGCCATACACTACGTGCTGCAAGTGGAAGACTAACAGCAGTATGGCTTAACACAATCATGGGTATAGGAGCTGTTGAAGGCCCAATCACACTTGCTAGCATGTGGTAATAGGATAGGTACAGAGCAAGGCCAAGAACTACAGGCGATGCGGCTATCGAGATAAAACTCAATGCTGCTAATAGCCTTGATCCTGTCCAGGAAACTCCTATAGAGGCTATTAGTGAAAGAGAAGCTGTAGCTAGTGCATAGGCTAGGGTGTTCATTATTGCTTTCACAAGTGAAACGCCTAAGGGTAATGGAGCTTCACCGGTCAAGAGGTCCACGTAGTTTTGGAGACCACTCCAGCCACGGTAGGGATCCCAGAACGAAACGTATACAACTGCTACTAGGGGAGCATAGAGGAAAACCAGAACAAGTATCGTGTAAATTGTTGCAATAATATTAGCTCTACGCGATAACATAAGTACGCCCGCTCTTACAAATCTTGTCGCACGCGGCATGTACTCGGAGAAGACGACTAGAGCAAACGCTACCATTGTGAGCAATAGAATCTGGAATACAGCGAGCCAAACCGCTGTCGCAAGATAGCCCGGGAAACCATAGAACAAGGTGTATATCCATGCTTCTAAGGTGTAATACTTATATGCGGTGCCTTCAAGCATTAATGGTGCTGCTAAGCCGGTAAACGAGTAAACAAATGCTAAAAGCCAAGCCATAATTGCACCTCGAGAAGATATTGGTAGGAGGACTCTAAACCAGAGCTTATGGGGAGAGACATGATAAAGTCTTATTAGCTCGATACTAGGTTTTTCAGCTGCTATTGCAGAAGCATAAGTTAGTACGATAGCTAGTGGTATGTTATAGTATGAGTGAACAGCTATTATTCCAGTCCACCCTTGTGCAAGAAGGCGTGCTTGGGTAATCCATTGTGATACTATACCACCACTACCGTAAAGGGCTATGAAGCCGAGGACTACAGCAACACTTGGCGCCATGAATACGGGGAATCCTGCTATTCGTGTCATGAGGGATAGACGGTGGCCATAGAAACCTGCTAGTATACCTATAGGCCATCCAACGACAGTACTTATTGTAGCTGATGCCGCCGCTTGTATAGTAGTCCACGACAGTATCCTTAGGATGTCGAAAGGCGGTTGCCGTGGTGTATCTAGAGACAATGCCAGATATAGTAATGGGCCAGTATATGTTATGACTATGAAGAGTGCTACTAGTGTGAAAAGTGGACCATGTATGCCAAGAGCCCGGCGTAGTAACTGCAAGAAAAGTTTAGCCTCCAGCCATAATGCGTGTCCACTCTGTTAGCCAGTCTTCTAGCTTCGTAGCTATTTCTTCTGGTGTCAGCAACGTGTTAGCCACAATATCTACATCGTCTACTGTAAGTGCATATCGGAAGAAGTCTGGTATACTAGCCTCCATGTTGGCTGGAAGCATCCATTGATTTATAGCTACGATATCTTGTACCCTCTTGGATACAAGCCAATCAATAAACTTAGTTGCCGCTTCACGATCCCTTGTACCCTTGACAAGCATTACCCCTTCAACCTGGAGCCACCCCACAAGGTCTCCACCAACACGTATTACTGTAGCTTCAAGTGTAGGTTCTCCTTTAGACTCGTAGGCGCTATAGGCAGGATCTGTGCCATAGCTTACAACTATTGGCTTAGTAGGGTCGGAGAAGAAAACGTCATAAGCACTACTCCAAGATGGCGCCACGTATACATGTTCTCTTACACTACGCCACCATTCACGCCAATCAAGGCCAAGAAGTTTCTCGTAGACAGCTATTTGGAGGAGGAGGAAACTAAGGCCAGTACTACTCTTAGTAGGGTCTTCGACGATAAGCATTCTTGCTAGTTCAGGGTCGAGTGCGAAATCTTCAAAGACGAAACCTTGTCTAAGCCTATCGACGATTTCAGTAGGTAGCCTAGACGGGTCATATACTATCGCTATTAGTCCATAATCGAATGGCGTGACACACCCCTCGGGATCTAGGGCTTCAATTAGTTCACGTGGTATACTTGCTACCGGGCTAAGATAGCAATCTAATACACCATTCTTCTTAGCCTCATATACGAGTATGTTGTCAACACCTATTACTACATCTGCCGTAGGTAATCCCCTTCTAGCTTCCTGTATAAGTGTAAGGAGCATCTCTCGTGCCCCATCAAACGTTCTAACCTTAACCCTGATACCAGTGGCGTTCTCGAATTCCTCAAACACGATGCTCCATGCCTTTTCCTTGTCCGGGCCCCATGCCATGAAGTCGCTATAGGTGTAAACCAGTATTTCTCTCTGAGCACCTATGGTGCTTGGCTCACCACTAGTAGTGGCCTGGAGCACCACAACAACAGACAATGCCACAATAGCCAAAATAACCAAGTATGCAATGACTCTACTCATCCATTAACACCCCTCACACATCACTGAGAAATGGAGGCAAAAACTCTAACTCTACTCCCTTAGCCATGCACGGCTTTATATCATGAGCCAGTTGCCCACAGCCCTTAGACACTATATCTGGGCGGGTCTTTTTCTAGACAAGAGCTACAGAACATCACATATGGAGTATCGTGGGGATGTGCCATAGTGGTAGATCCTCTAGAGTACTATCAGAATAGACGGGTTGCTACTGAGATTGCTGAATTCCTACATAGACGCTGGGCTGCCATTGAGGGAAAGAATAAGTTCTGGATAAGGTGGGCTAATGGAAAACCCCTATGCATCGAGAAACCCGAGGACATTGTAGCAGTAATTAGAAAGTATAGGATGCAAGGAGCAAGAAGCTTCTATGGCACCATAGAAGTGTTTAAACAGTTATCAAGCCGAAAAGATGTTGAAGAAGCCTATGAGGATAATGTTGAGTCTGCAACAGTCTTTATCGATATAGATGTTGTTAGAGAGGATGCTGTTCCGCAAGTTTGGAGAATGGTTGTTAAGGCTGCCTCCTATATTATTGAGGTTCTCGAAGAGCACGGTGTCGTCAATAGCGTGTATTTGGTTTGGAGCGGAGCTGGTATGCATGTTAGGGTATCAGAGAAAGCCTTCAACCAAGCGTATAATCATGCACATCCAGTTGATGTTGCTTTCGCTGTTGCAGAGTATGTTCTCGAAAAGGCACATCCGAACCTTGTATCGGTTATTAGAGAGAGCAATGGATTAGTAAAGATAGAGAATCTTGTTGCAGTAAAAAGAGTATTCACGGCACCCCTTAGTCTCCATAGACGATTGGATCGTGTCGCTATAGCTCTTACACCTAGCGAGCTTGGGGACTTTGAACTTGAATGGTCACTGCCAGAGGAGCCTCACCACAACCCAAAAGCCTGGAGGACATGGAAGCTTGGTGAGGCTGATGAACTAGCTCTTGAGGCTTTAGAAAAAATTGGAAGATTGCGCAAGAGAACCTTAATGGAGGCTAGAGCAACAAGGATAGGAGTTCCACTCAGACACTCAGTAGATGTTGGGCAAGAGGCTAGTAAACTGGATAGGAGAATTGGCCGTTTTCAGGTTATGGGTTTGCTTCAGGCTGCTCGATACTATCTACTTACTGGTGACTTAGAGAAGGCTAAGAGCTGGGGACTAAACAGAGCAATATTCTACGCATGGGCAAAACACTATGGGCCAGGACGTAGGATTGCCAGTCAGGCAAGGAGGTATAGTAGTGGCAGAAAGATCGCAGACAATGAGCTTCAATGGGTTGAGGTGGGTGGTGAAAGAGCACAAGTAAGTAGAGAGGGGTGGTTCGTAATTGGCGGCGTTGAACAGAGACCAGAGGATTTCGACCGCAACATTGCACGTAGGTTTGAGGAAGCTGGTGTGCCTTTTGAGAAAGCTTGGCAAGCTGCATTGAAGTATTTGCGTAAGTTCCCTAAATCAGTCCTACGTGATCCACAACGCTTCTTCCATGAAGTCTATGAGCCCATACGTGACCGATTCGAAGAACTCCTTGGCCAGAAGACGAGGCATAAAAGCGAGGGGTCTACATTAGATAAATGGTTTAGGAAGAAGTAGATGGCCGTCACCCCCTTAACCCCCTACCTTACGCCTAGATAATATTTTAGAGGATGTCTGTGTCTTGCATGAGTGGGCAATAGCTGAGTCCATAGTGTCTAGTCTCGAGGAGTTTATGAAAAAACATGGCATTGATTCCGTTGAGAAACTTGTCGTGTACCTGGGTGAGCTACAAAACATAGATGATGCTGTATTGAAGCAAGCAATCGAGATAATGTTTAAAGAGAACAACATGGTAGTGAAAGCTATTGATTTCCGTATAGAAAGGGCAGTCTTTAGGTGTAGACGTTGCAGTAGATCTTGGTCTCTCGCAGAGACCATTCTCGGCGAGGATGAAAGGGAGGCTATTCACTTCATTCCAGAAGCCGTGCATAGCTATGTTCGTTGTCCGAGCTGTGGTAGCAGGGATTTCGATATAGTTAGTGGGAGAGGTGTGAGAATAGAACTATATACTTTAAGAACCGGATGAGGAGAGAGATCATGAAACAATTTATAGGTGATTACCGGCTACAAGGTGCTCTGAAAAGGCTATCCAGGATAAAACATGTCATACCCGTTGTTAGTGGTAAGGGTGGTGTAGGCAAAACAGTTATTGCATCAACTATGGCTTTACTAGGTGCTCGTCACGGTCTACATGTGGGACTACTTGATCTAGACCTGACCAATCCTAATACACATATTGTGCTAGGAGTTGACACTAAAGCCTCCATGCCCGAAGAGGAGAAGGGGGTAAATCCCGTTAATGTCCATGGACTAGAGTTCATGACTATAGCATTCTATACGGGAGACAATCCCTTACCATTACGTGGCGAGAGCACTGTTAATGCCATGCTTGAAATCCTCTCAATAACGAATTGGAGCACCCTGGATATACTCTTCGTAGACATGCCTCCAGGTCTCCGCGACGAAGTGTTAGAACTCCTTCGTATTGTAAGACACCAGATCCCCCTTGCTGTGGTACAGTCTTCGCGTCTTGGTCTTGTTGCCGCGAAACGTTTACTTCGACTCCTAAACGAGGAGGGAATAAAGCAAGTGCCCGTAGTCGAAAACATGGTACACGATAAACCATTAGCAAAACCCCTCATAGAAGAGTATGACGTCTACTACTTGGGTTACGTAAGGCGTGATCCAAGCATCGATAACATACTTGGCTCGCCACAGAGACTGTTGGCAACACAATTTGCAAGTGATGTAAGTAATTGCTTTAACAAACTACTCGACTTACTAAACTTGTAAATACCCATTCCCTTCTTCAGTCCATATGTATGCTCAAGGTATTCACTACATATAGGAGAATAACTATTTCATCGTTATAGATTATCTTCGATAGTGTCGAATACCCGCTACCTTTCTTTTCGACTATAGACGTATTCCCCTCTCGCTCCCACCCAACAAAACCATTTTATATATTATTCGTACAACCATTTCCAGATAGATGCAAAGGGAATATTCTAGCACGTTACAAGCACGAGGTGTCATTCTTGGTATCTAGGAGAGATTTTCTAAAATTCATGGGTATAACGACACTCCTGGCAAGCCTTGACTGGGGTCGGGTCGTTAAGGCCGCTGTTGAAGCTGTTCAAAAAGGCGAGGTAAACATAGTTTGGTTTGAAGCACAGGATTGTGCAGGAAACACTACTGCATTGATACAGGCAACAGAGCCAGATGTTGTAGAGGTACTGGGTGGTAGTAGTCACTTAGTACCGCCAGGTACTGTCCGCCTAGTGTTTCATAGAACTGTAATGCCAGAATGGGGTGAGAGTGCCCTCGACATACTTAGGACAGCT
>JALTZQ010000232.1 GCA_027046105.1 Pyrodictiaceae archaeon | reverse complement strand
GTTCGGATGCCTTCCCTAATAGCTTTGAGAGGTCGTGCGTGAAGAGAGGCTCGCCATAGAGCAGTAGTAGAGCCTTTAGAGCATACTCAGCGGCTTGTTGTGCCTTAAAGCAGGCCCATGAATAACCGCCATACTCTACATCGGCGTCAACGAGCTCTAAGGTCTTCTTAGCCTGGCTCATCCACCTCTCATACTCTCTTACATCTAGCAATACAACAAGCCCATAGTAGACTAGATAAAAGGAGGCACTAAAACGTTATGAGTACTCAATGCCCAAATATGTTGAAGAATCCTACGAATATTCCCATTACCCTAGCAGCCACCAGCACGTCCAGCGACTTGACGAGCATCATCGTAGACCACTATTTTCCACTACTCCTCTACCCACTAGGCCCTCTAAGAAATAACGTTCTCAAGCACAAGTACTAAGCCCTAACTAGTGAAACTCTACAATTACAATGAACCCTAGGTAGCAGTAGCAACAATATGAACTGCCGTGCCACCAAGGTATAAACCTCACAAACCTTGAAGATACATATCGTGGCTGTGGTACCTTCCAGGAAGAGAATCGGGGCACGGGTGTGCCTTAGCCACATTTACGATGAGAGAGGTTAGGCTTTGACCGCGGAGCCAATGATTCGATTGCAAGGCTTTGGATAATGTCTTGAGTACGCGGAAATAGTCTAGCATGTTCGAGGGAAACCCAGCTAATGAGGTGTGGAGTGGGGTAGTAGCAGTTCTTTGATAGTGATAGGGTAAGACTTGTTTTATGTAGGTGGTTTTGGCTCGTGAATGTTAGGGTATTACTCTTATCCCTTTAACTTTCTTGTAGTTCTCGTCGAATGTTGCGATAGTGTCTATTCCGAGTCGGGATGCTACTGCTAGATGTATTGCATCAGCTGGTAGTAGCCCATATTCCTGGATATAGTGTAGTGCTTTCTCCCAATCACTATAGTCTACGTGTTCTACGCGTAGCCCCTTTAGCAGCATATAGTCTATGTAGTTATGGAACTCCTTTACTACGTTTATGCATTGTTTTCGTAGCTTTATATCCACTGCTAGAGCTTCCCTTATTCTCCAAATATTACTTGTTCCTAGTAGTTCGCTTGCCTTGGCATAGATTAGCTTATATGAGACTTCTTCAAGCACCATTGGTGTTACATAGCCTATTAGTTTGCCGTCCTCTATTGCTTCAAGTATCTTCTGTGCATTATCGGCTCCCGGTTCGTCGAGGAGTAGCTTGAGAAAGATAGAGGCATCTACAAGGATCCTCATCTACTCACCATATATGCTTCATCGAGCTCGCGTAGGCCTAGCCTACTACCACGTACAAGACCTCTTATCCTAGCTGTTTGTGAGCTCCTAGTAGATTCTATGAACATCTCCATAGCCCTACGTAGTGCTTCACTCTTGCTTAAACCAAGCTCTCTAGCTGTTCTTGTAAACTTTTCAAGGAGTGTTTCATCAACCCGGAAATATACTCCTCGAGACCCCAACCAGCAACCCCAAGTATATATGCTGGCTAAACCCCTGTATATATTGTCTATTACCTCCTATTGTCCTTATAGTGTTATCATCTGTCTTTGATGGCTGCAGCGGGCCCGGCATTCATTTATGAACTTGATTATATCACTTAGTTCTACGCTCATGGCTTTGTGCATGTGGAGTGATTGGCCTATGAGCTTTCTCTCTGGGGCCAAAGGATCAGTTATACATAGGATTCTCTGTTCTATCCGTCCCCTCACAGCATGGGCTATGGCCACGATCGACAAGACAACAATGACTAGGACTATTATGGCCACTATTATGGGGTCTCCATAGGC
>JALTZQ010000231.1 GCA_027046105.1 Pyrodictiaceae archaeon | reverse complement strand
TCTACGTACTCTAGGCCTAATCCCTTCTCTCTACTCCTAGAGAGCCCAGTGTATAGGCTCTCAGCAAAAGCGCGTGCTAGCCTTATGCTTGACCTGAAAACCTTACAGTAGTCAGTACTGCTTGTTGCCACAGCCAACCTGGGGCTTCCTCGGCTAAACACGTAGTGAGTATTTTTATCCTGCCAAGCTATATGGCGTGTAATGGTGCTAGAAAAGCCTTGCCACTAAACTTTTACAGCCTAGACGAGCTACGCGACGCAGAAGTCTACGACTCAGAGGGGCTCTTCTACGGTGTGCTAGACGGCATAGTCTTCCGCGATGAAACTATGTTTCTCCGTGTAGCCTTAGAATTCTCCTCTAAACAACCAATAGTTGATGTTGAACGCTTGGCGAGCATGCTACTAGAGCGAGGCGTACATGTATCGAGCGAGGACCCCCTTGAATACCTTGTTGCCCGGGCACGCGAGGAAGGCATAGACATACCATACCGTACTGCCGATAAGAGGATCCGTCTCACAAAAGCGTACGTCCCCATAGATGAAGTGGCAGTCGTTGATGTGGAGAAGCTTCAGCGCGGCTTGGAGGAGAAGCTTGCAAAAATAGTTGTCTTGCGCACGCCTAGAGAGGCGAGATATCGTGGACGCAGTATTGTTGACAAGAGGCCAGGCATACCACGACCAGAGGACATACGTGGAAAACTTGTCGTAAGTCTCTCAGAGGGCATACTAGGCTATGCTGAGGACATTGTTATCGGGCCAGGTATTCCAGGGCTAAGAGTGAGTAAAGGCCAGGGCGTTATGGGTTATATAAACTGGATATCCTTCCTAAATACTCTAAAAAAGCAAGGCCACATAGATGTATATGAGAGACTCGCAGAATACCGTGACCCACTCACAACACCACGTCTCGACATCTCTCTATTGCCAAGCATCGAGAGTCTTCTTGCTGAGATGAAAGCTCCAAAAACAATTAAAAAGTTACTAGAAGAAAATGTAGTGCGTCAACCTCTCCGTGAAGCATTTAGAGACATACCATGGGATAGAATATTAAAGATAAACGACATTGTGATAACAAAGTAGTGGGTGTAAATACGTGGACAAGCCTAGGGACTTAGACGATGTGAGAATCGTAGTTGAAGAAATAATGAAGTCATTAGGCAGCGCCATTATAGGTTTGAGGAGCGAGATTAAATTAATACTAATATCCATGCTGTCGAATGGCCATGTACTACTAGAAGGGGTGCCCGGAATAGCTAAGACTACAATGGTGAGAGGTGTAGCTAGGCTACTAGGCTTAATAGGCCTCGAAAAAGAGATTAATGACGTGCCATTCAAGGGTTTTAGTAGAGTACAATTCACACCAGACCTCCTACCAAGCGACATAACTGGAAGCCTAATATTCAACCCTTCAACAAGAACTTTTGAGCCAAGATTCGGCCCCGTCTTCACCTATATGCTCTTAGCCGACGAGATTAACAGAGCAGTACCACGCACCCAGAGTGCTCTGCTTCAAGCCATGCAAGAGAAACAAGTCACAATAGGAGAGAACACTTACCCCCTAGAAATACGTAGTAAAGGCAAGTTCTTCCTCGTCTTCGCGACACAAAACCCCGTAGAGCAGGAAGGAACATACCCTCTACCTGAAGCACAGCTTGATAGGTTTCTCATAAGGATACTAGTAGGCTACCCTGAAAGCCTAGAAGCTGAGAAGAACATACTCAAGCTTCACTCTAAAAGACTTCATGAACCCATAGAGGAACTCGAGGAGATAGTCAGTCCGGAGTGGCTTGTATACGCACAAGACACCGTGTCGAGTAGTGTTGAGGAGACTGAAGAGACACTCGAC
>JALTZQ010000230.1:417-9098 GCA_027046105.1 Pyrodictiaceae archaeon | reverse complement strand
ACGAAGGCCTTTATACGCTCACCGACATCAGGATCTGGTACACCTATAACTGCTGCCTCAACTATACAGTCGTGCTTGTAGAGTACTTCTTCGATTTCTCTGGGGTAGACGCTATAGCCTTTGTACTTTATGATATCCTTCTTCCTATCCACTATGTAGAAGTAGCCCTCCTCATCCATGTATGCTATGTCGCCTGTTCGTAGCCATACCCTACCACAACACTCAAAGAATGTCTTCTCATTCTCTTCTGGCATCTTATAGTAGCCTTTCATTACCTGGGGGCCACTGATGACTAATTCGCCGGTTTCACCTGGGGGTAGGAGTTCCGGTTTCTCTGGATCAGCGATGGCGGCTAATGTGTTTGGTACTGGTATGCCTATGCTACCTAGCTTGTTTTTACCGTAGATCGGGTTTACATGGGTTACAGGGCTGGCCTCGGTTAGGCCATAGCCTTCTCTGAGTTTTGCACCGGTGAGTTTCTCGAACTTCTCGGCAACAGCCTTTGGAAGAGCACCAGCACCACTTATACATACCTCTATACTGCGTAGGTTATACTTCTTGATGTCGGGTCTATTGACTATGACAGCATATATTGTTGGTACACCATGGAATATGTTGGCCTTGTACTTCTCAATATCTTTTAGTATTTGGTCGAGGTCAAATCTTGGATAGACTAGTATTGTTGCTGCCCGGAATATGCCAGTGTGGAGTACAACTGTTTGCCCATAAATATGGAACCATGGTAGTACGCCAACCATTACATCCCTGGCTTTACGTCCACGTTGCCACCATGAATCTACCTGATATACGTTGGAGACGAGATTGTAGTGGGTGAGCATTGCTCCTTTTGGTACACCAGTTGTACCACCAGTATACATGAGTGCAGCGAGGTCCTCCTTGGGGTTCACGCTTATGTTTGGTGGGCTGGGCTCATAGCCCTTCACGAGATCCATGAACTTAACTGTCTTCTTCCCATCATATCTTATCTTTGGCTTCTCTTTCTTAAACAACCGGTAGAGGATGGCTTTGAACCCTGGTAGATAGTCATCGACGCCAGTGTAGATCACGGCCTCGACTTTGACTCCTTCTGACCGGATAGCCTCCTCCACACGATCCTTGAACAAATCGAGTGCTACGAGGACACGAGCCTCGCTGTTAGATAGTTGACGGGCAAGCTCATGTGCAGTGTAGAGGGGGTTAGCTGGTGTAACTGTGGCACCAGTCTTTAAAGCGCCATAGTATGCTATGGCGAATTGTGGGCTATTTGGTAGGAACAAGGCTACTCGATCGTCTTTGCCTATACCCCAGTTCTCGTGAAGAGCTTTTGCAAAGCTATTAGCTGCTCTACGGAACTCTTCGTAGGTGACTCTTCTCCCAAAGAATATGAAGGCGGTTTGTCTTGGATAATTATCTGCAGTGTCGTCGAGAAGCTTGAATAAGGGTATTTCGGGTATTTCTATCTCCTTGGGTACACCCTCGTCATACCAGCGTGTCCAGATTCGTGGCTCAATATAGGTCTTGTAGATTTCCTCGCTACTAGGCCTAGACCCTCCACTATGCTCTGAGGCCATATAGCATCATGCCCTCCTCCCTACACGGGTCCCACCAGGACCATGATCCCCCTTCTACGGGTATGAGTGGTCTCATGGAAGTAGATGGCTAGAGAAGACCCTCGCCCAGGGATTCTCTCCTAGTGCCCGGGGGCCGGGAGGCCCACAGGGAGGTGGGTTGCTTATAAAAACGTCGGCTTGTTTACTATCAGTACCTGGTTTATGCGGTTTTTGTTAGGCCTCTTTTGCTGCTTCCAGTATTCTTCGTAGCTTGACTGTTTCAAGTACATTTCCTGTTATCCTGAGCTTACCCCTCATAAAAGCCGCCATTGCGTCAAGTTCGCCTTTGAGTATTTTCTCGAGTGTTTCCGGGTCAGTTGAGAGCGTAGCTATGGGGGATGGGTGTCTACCTTGTTCTATCTTGGCTTGGCCTCCAGTGATTTCAATATAGAATTCTGTGCCATCGGTGAGGCTGAACTGGAATACACGGTTCCATGTGCTTATCTCGTCTCCTATTTTTTGTTTAGCCTTTTCAAAGATTTCGAGGAAAGCTTTACGGATAACCTCTACGTCCATGGCTTGGCTCCTCCAGTGTTCCGGGGAATAGCTGTGTAGTGATCCCCCATTTTATAGTTGAGGCTCTTGTCTTGCACCCATATAGGTTCTACGTGTGTCGAGAGTCTGTCCGTAGTGTTTTTCGACTAATGGCTCATTTAGCTGAGTACTATTGGGAGGACAGGTTTAATAGGGATGATTCATGCCCGTTTATGTGTTGGAGGCATTCTTTTTCCTTCCAAGGGGGGTTTGTCACCTTTAAGGGTGGAGGAAGGGGTCTATAAGCCTTGGCGCGTCGTGTAGCTATTGTTGGTGTTGGGCATTCTAGATTTGGTGTACGCCATGACGTGAATTTGCCAGAGCTGGCGTGGGAGGCGATAAAGGAGGCTTTAGATGATGCTGGTATTGGCCAGGAAGATATAGGCTATGTGGTCTATGGTAATGTTGGTGTGTGGAGTAGTGAGCCTCTGCCAGCCATAGTGGTTAATGAGTATGCTGGGCTTTTGCCTAAGGGTACTGTTCGGGTTGAAGCAGCTTGCGCCACGGGTAGTGCTGCAATAAAACTTGGCCATGATATTGTTGCTAGTGGTCAATCTGATATTGTTTTAGTGGTTGGAGTTGAGAAGATGAATGAATCACCTACACCGACAGTAGTAGAGTTGATTGGAAGAGCCGGAAACTACTTCTGGGAATTCGAGAACTTTGGTCTAACATTTCCGGGATACTATGCTCTATACGCCACGGCATACATGGCTAAGTATGGTGCAACGGAGGAGGATCTATGCAGTGTAGCGGTGAAGAACCATTACTATGGTAGCCTTAATCCAAAAGCACATTTCCAGCGTAGAATAACTGTTGAGGACTGTATGAAATCCAGATATATCGCATGGCCGTTTAAGCTCTATGACTGCTCTCCTATTAGTGATGGTGCTGCTGCCGTCATACTTGCCAGCGAGGATGTAGCTAAGAAACTAACTGATACACCCGTATGGATAAAGGCAATAGGCCATGCATCTGACACATCGAATCTCAGTAGGCGGCCCGACTTCCTTATGAGGAGAGCCGTTATAGAAGCGGCAAGGATGGCCTACAAGAAGGCTGGCATAGACCCCGAGAACCCAGTCAAGTACTTCGATGTAGCGGAAGTACATGACGCCTTTACCATAGCTGAAATCCTAACATATGAGGAGCTTGGATTTGTTAAGCCAGGTGAGGGTGTAAAGCTTATACGTGAAGAACAAACCTACATAGGAGGCCTAATACCAGTCAATGTAAGTGGTGGCTTGAAGGCGAAGGGCCACCCGATAGGAGCAACGGGTGTCAGCATGGCTGTAGAGCTTACGAGACAGCTACGCCAAGAGGTTGAACGAGATAGACAAGCCACAATAAAGAATGGTATGGCGATAGCTAATAACGTTGGTGGTACCGGCCACTACACTTATGTCATGATCTATTCTCTACAACCGTGACACATGTCTATGGAGTCTTCCTGGAGAGGTGGATTTCATGAGCCAGAAGAAGGCAATGGAGGAGTTTATGAGGCAAATCCTCCAGTTCGTTGAAGACGTTAAGAAGGCGACTGGCCTCCCTGTTGTACCTGACCAGAAGACTGGTGTAGCTCTCTGGTTTGATCAGAGGGAGATGAGTGTAAGGTACACTATCAGTGTTGAGAGGATAAGAAAGTTCTTTGAAGGCTTGATGGAGGGTAAGCTGCTGGCGACTAAGTGTAAACATTGTGGCCAGATATACTTCCCTCCACAAATGGATTGCCCCAAGTGTAGAAAGAGTGACATGGAATGGATAGAGCTTAGCCGTGAAGGCGAGCTATTAACATACACGATCATATATACGAAGCCAGCGAGTTTTGCTCATTACCCAGACTATACAGTCGGCATAGCTAGGCTACCAGAGGGCGTAAACATACTGGCATGGGTACGTGAAACTGATCCTAGGAAATTAAGGGTTGGCATGAAGGTACGTGTTGAGATTGTGAAGAGGCAGCCCGAGGGCTACCTAACCTACGAGCTTGTCCCAGTGGAGCAACAAGGGTAGTGAGCATAGCTAGTAGTTTTCTCCACCTCTCATGGCTAAGCTATAGTCGTGAACCTGGTAGTCCCCCGGAACTACAAACCGTTTTTACCTCTCAAACTCCACCGGCGCCCTATACGGTGTATTTAGGAAGGGTGTGTAGCCGATGGTGCTTCCCTTTCAGAGTATAGAGGACTTTAAGGTAGAGCTTACAGAGGAGCATGAACTGTTCCGTAAAGCGGTTAGAAGCTTTGTCGAAGCACATTTAGAGCCTAAGGCTATGGAGATAGAGAAGAACGACAAGATACCAGAGGAGCTCTTTGAGGAAGCCAAGAAGCTAGGCTTGTTTGGTGTTGGCATTCCAGAGGAGTATGGTGGCCAGGGTGGAGGTCATGTAATGGAGGCTATTTTGATGGAGGAATTATCTCGTGTTAGTCCAGCATTTGCTGTAGCTGTAGCTGTAAGAGGGCTCTTTACAGTACCAATCCTGCTCTTTGGCACAGAGGAGCAGAAGAGGAAATACATTCCCCCAGTAGCTAGTGGTGAAAAGTTCGCTGCACATGCTAACACGGAGCCCTGTTGTGGAAGCGATGTGGCTGGTATACAGACTCGTGCAAAGAAAGTTAACGACCACTATGTGATAACTGGGCGCAAGATATTCATTACTGGTGCTGACAAGGCAGACTACTTCATAGTCTCAGCTAGGACTAATCCTCCAAAGGATGGTAAGCGTTGGTGGGGTATAACAGTCTTCATAGTTGAACGTGACTGGCCTGGCGTCAAAGTCGGCCAGAGATTTAATGTAACTGGTCTTCGCGGCGAGAGACCCCATGAAGTCATCTTGGACGAGGTAAAGGTGCCTGCTGAAAACATTGTAGGTAAGGTTGACGAGGGCTTCAAGGTTATAGTCTCAACCTATGACCATACACGTATCGGGATTGCTGCACAAGCTGTGGGTATAGCGCAGGGTGCATTCGAGAAGGCGTTGAACTATGCTATACAAAGGACAGCCTTCGAACGGCCAATAATCTCATTTGAAGCTGTAGCTTTCAAGATCGCTGATATGCTAATACAACTTGAAGCAGCGAGACTTCTAACCTACTGGGCGGCTTCACTAGCTGACCGTGGTGATAAGAGGTTCATAATAGCAGCTAGCCTTGCTAAGACCTTTGCGACAGAGGTTGCTGAGAAGGTTGCTACACTAGCTATAAAGGTGCATGGAGGTGTTGGTGTGGATATCGAGACTGGTGTAGAGCACTATCTACGTGACGCGATAATAACTACGATCTATGAGGGTACGAACGATATTCAGAGACTCACCATTATACGCCAGATGCTGAAGGACTTCTTCGGCATAAGGCTTACACTAACATAGCCTCCTTGAGACACTTGTTTTTTACTCCCGGTAAACCCTCATTTTCCTCCATGAGCTAGAGGTGCTCCTAGAGGGAGGATTTGTCTTGGTAAGTGTGGATCAGATACGTAGGATAGCTGTTGTTGGAGCAGGCACAATGGGTCATGGTATTGCGGAGGTTGCAGCAATAGCTGGCTACGAGGTTCTCCTTGGAGACATTAATGAGGATATCCTCCGTAAGGCTCTAGAAAGGATACGATGGAGCCTAGGCAAGCTCTATGAAAAGGGCCAGGTAAGGGAAACGCCAGACACTGTGATGTCTAGGATAAAGACGGTGATTACCGTCGACGAGAAGGGAGAATTTACCAGGGAGTTTGCTGAGGCTCTTAGGGACGTAGATTTTGTGATAGAAGCTATACCAGAGAAGCTTGAGCTTAAGCAGAAGTTGTTTAAGTTCCTTGACGAGCATACACCACCTCACACAATACTAGCCACCAACACTAGTAGCTTACCGATAACCGAGATAGCCGCAGCCACCAATAGGCCTGAAAAGGTTATTGGCATGCACTTCTTTAACCCACCACCATTAATGCCGCTTGTCGAGGTTATTCGCGGGGAAAAGACTAGTGATGAGACTGTAAGGGTTACCGTGGAGCTTGCAAAGAAGTTTGGTAAACAACCGGTAGTCGTCAACAAGGATGTACCAGGCTTTATCGTTAACCGGATACTAGCTAGGATACTCAATGAGGCTTGCTGGACTGTTGCCCGTGGCGAAGCCGATATAGTGGCGGTTGACTCGGCACTCAGGTACAAGCTCGGTTTCCCTATGGGTGCTTTCGAGCTAGCAGACTATAGCGGCATAGACGTGTTCTACTACGTCTTTAACGCGATGGTTGAGCGTGGCTTCAAGATACATGGCTGCCCATTGTTCAAGGAGAAGTTTGACAAGAACGAGCTCGGTGTAAAGACTGGCAAGGGCTTCTATACCTATCCTGAGCCAGGAAAGTATAGTCGACCCAGTATCCCTAGGGAGGCTGGTGAGAAACTCGATCCATTAAAGATAATAGCGCCTGGCATCAATGAGGCGGCATATCTCGTCCGTGAAGGCATTGCCTCCAAGGAGGATATTGATAAGGCTACTAAGCTTGGCCTAGGCTACCCGAAGGGCATCCTAGAATATGCTGACGAGTACGGCATTGATGAAGTAGTGAAGGCGCTTGAGGAGCTGAAGGAGAAAACTGGCTGGGAAGAGTATGAGCCAGACCCGCTTCTACGCCAGATGGTTCAAGAGGGTAGGCTTGGTAGGAAGACTGGCAGGGGCTTCTACGAGTATGCTGCCGTGGAGGAGCGTAAGAAGAAGACACTGATAATACGCCTAGAGCCGCCAATAGCCTGGATTATCCTCAATAGGCCAGACAAGCTTAACGCGATAAACCCAGAGATGCTCAAGGAGCTTACTGAAACCCTTGACGAGCTAGAAGAGGACGAGAAAATACGCGTAGTCATACTGACGGGTAGTGGCCGTGCCTTTAGCGCAGGCGCTGACGTAACAGGCTTCATGGGGATAACGCCCGTTAAGGCCATGATATATTCTAGGAAGTTCCAGGAGATACTATTCAAGATGGAATACTACACCAAGCCTATCATTGCAGCGCTGAACGGGTTCACTCTAGGTGGTGGCCTGGAGCTAGCCATGGCCACAGACTTTAGGATAGCTAGTGAGACAGCCATGCTAGGACAACCAGAGATAAACCTAGGCTTCATACCAGGTGCTGGTGGTACACAGAGGCTACCAAGACTCATAGGTCGTAGTCGTGCCAAGGAATTAATCTACACGGGCGACATGATACCTGCAAGCGAAGCCTACAAAATGGGGCTTGTAGACAAGGTGGTTCCACCAGAGAAGCTCGAACAGGAAGCACGTGCTCTAGCACTAAAGCTCGCAGAGAAGCCTCCACTAGCCCTCATGGCAGCCAAGTACGCAATACAGACCGGCATGGAGACAAACATATGGGCTGGCATGGCACTGGAGAGCAGTCTCTTCGGACTACTATTCAGCACCGACGATGTAGTAGAAGGCGTAACAGCATTCCTAGAAAAGAGGAAGCCAAAGTTCAAAGGCCGATAAACCAGCCCACCCAATTCTTGATCCATCTTTTTCCCTACTTTCCTATCCTCCCCATATCCTCGCCCAGACTACTCCGCGTCATAGAGTACTATCTAGCTAGGTTCCGCGTGCTAGAGATCGTAGACTAGGCGTTTAAGTATGGGGTCAGCTATAGTGTAGGTTGCGCCTTTTCTCTCAACTATCATTGCTGCTTCAAGGCTACGAAGCATATCCCTAAGAATCTTCTTGTTAACGTTTAGGGCTCTTTCGAGCTCTGACCAGCGCGCGGGTAGTAGCTTTAACAGCCTTATGTAGATCTCCTTATTTTTCCTCGTATCAAGGAATCTCTTGATCTCTTCAAGCATGAGTTTACGACCCTCGCGATATACGTGTTCTAGTGCTTCTCGGTGGCCCATACGGCGTACACACCTTGCATTACCATAGTATGTTAACCATCCAGGATAGCCATTAAGCTGCTCAATCACCTCCTCAAGTTCCCGCTTCTCGACATCTAGTTTACATTCCCGGAACCCTCTCACGAGAAACTCGAAAGCCAGCTCACGACTAAATGGCTGGAGATTTAGTCGTGCTGGTTGTCTACCATAGAGGGGGCTACCTGCCTCAGGCTCCAGTAGTCGCGCCAAGACACCCATCATGGAGCCCGTGAAGACTATGCGTACACGATAGGTATCCCAGATCTTCTTGAACAACTTTAGCGCATAATTGGGTGGAAGCTCTTGGGCTTCATCAAGCCCAATTACACGATCACCAAGTGCTGCAAAGACGTCCTCAGCTAGCCGAGTCCAAGAAACCTTTGCAGGCCCAAGACTAAGCTCTACATGCACTGACCTAGCATGTTTCATTAGCTCTCTTACAAATCCCTCGATACTCCTAACACCAAGGAGGTTAACATAGATGCCATCAACCTCTTTGAGGAAGGTTTTTAGGAGAGACGTCTTCCCCGTCATTCTACGACCAAGAATGACAATCCATTCACTACGTATAAGCCTATGGAGCTCCTCAAGCTCTTCTTCCCGATCAAAAAACTCCCTCCTAGACTCCTTTGGTTTTAGATCAAACAGCACCC
>JALTZQ010000230.1:0-407 GCA_027046105.1 Pyrodictiaceae archaeon | reverse complement strand
TAACCTGTTACCTGGGTAACCAGTAATAAGCTCATCACCTCCTCCCCACATGGAGGGTAATGTTCCTTATCCTTTCCCTATCCAGGTATGCAGTTACAGTCCTTCCGATTTTGTTTCAATCCTCGTCTTCCCGAGGTATTGGTCTTGTAGGATACGTTGGCTGCATGGCTGGCACTGATAGCAGGGGCTAAGGTAGTCCTTTCAGTAGTGGCGGGGCGAAAGGAGTTAGGGTAAAGAGGGGCTCGGGCGGGATCGAGGATCCCCACACCCCAAGCCCACGTGGGGTCGGGGCAGGCTACATTCACCACAGCCCCTTGAACCCTAGAGAAACTTCTTCTAGGGAAAGCAGGGTTAAACCGTAGCGTTCAACAGTTAATAGCATAACCGCGGTACGGGTATGTGTTTAG
>JALTZQ010000229.1 GCA_027046105.1 Pyrodictiaceae archaeon | reverse complement strand
GGCTAGCAGTATATACACTAGCCCCCTCGCCCAGCCCCTCAGCATCTCCCCTATCGTCACTATCCGCCTTCTCCTAGCCCTCCTCGCTCTAAAAGCCACGCCTTACCCCTCCAAGCATTTGATACAAAAACCTTGGTACAAAAATATACTGGAGGAGGGTGAGGTATGGGCTTGAGGAGGAATAAGGTGGACTATGTGGAGCTTCATGTACGGGTGCCCCCAGGCCTCTACAAGCGCATAGAAGAGTATGCGGGCCGCTGGGGCCTCTCGCTCCAGGACGCAGTGGTATTCCTCCTCCTAAGCCTGTTCGAGGAGGTGGAGGAGGTTGGGTAAGGACTGCAGGCTTAAGCCCGAGGAGCTCGCGAGTAAGTGCTTAGAGAGCCCAGCCTGTAGGAAGAGCTTCGTGGAGAAGGTGAAGGAGGACGTTGAAGACGTGCTTAACGCCACGCTAGTGGAGGCGATAAAACGGGCTAATGAGCGGCCTCCGATCTGGTGGCAGTGGCTCATGTTGATCGGAGTCGGGATCCTTGGGGGCGTGGGGCTAGGACTGGCTATAGCCCAGCTTACTGGTCTCGGTGCCCCCAGCGTCGAACTCCCCCCGCCTCCAGCGGGGTGAGACCATGAGCGGCCCTACAGGGGACTACGGCTACGTTATAGATCAGCTCCTCTCCTACCTGAGGGGCAAGGGCCAGATCTACAGTGCAGCGGAGCTAGCCAGCATAATAGCGGTCAACGAGATAATCAGGCAGCGCTACGGCCTGGGCCTCAAGGGTCTGGAAGCCCTCGTCGAGAGCTGGCTGAAGCTCAGCGAGATAGAGGCTGCAAGGTGGACCACAGTAGCCCAGAGAAACGTCGAGGTGATAACCAAGCTGGGCATGCAGGTCAACTACGTCGAGGAGCAAGGCTCCAGGACTCGCTTCCTCCCCGCCCTAGGAAGGAGAAAGAATAATTCATAGGGGGTCCTGCATGGCTAGCAACGGAGTAGACGGTATCACGCGGGAGTGGCTCACCATACGCTTCAGGTGGGTTAGGCCGCTCCACATGATTAACATTGTCGGTACTATGGGTAGCGGGAAGACCACCCTTCTAAGAAGGCTCTACTCCGAGTTTAGGAGGGGGAGGCGGGGCGTAACCAGCATTTACTTCCAGTATGACAAGGATAAGGCCGAAGAGTTCTGGGAGACTGTAAGGAGCGTTGAGGCTGCCCATGTGTTCGTGGCTATAGACGACATAAGCTTTAGCCTGACACGGGGCGATAGGGAGTTCCTCCACAGGCTCTCCAAGATACGCCACATGAACCCCAGGGTGAAGAGGTGGGCTGTAGCTACTAGCATGCACTACTCAAGGGCCACACTACCCTTCCTGAGGCAGGCAGCCACGAAGATACTCACATCCTTAAACGACCCAGAGGAGATAGAGAACCTTAAGTGGACCTTCACCACCCAGGCCCTATGGGACTACTACTACACTTACACGGCCTACCCGACAGAGCACTTCATACTAGTGAACTGGCTAGGCCAGATATTCATAACACGCTTCACAAAGCCCCGTAGACACGCTAGGTGCTGGGATATAGTCGTGAACGGGCCCAGGTGTGTCTAGCCTTCAAAGCTAGCTTTTGAGGGCGTCTTATTGAGGCTGGGCTGGTGATACCATGCATAATAAGCCTCAAACCATAGCCCCCGAAGGGCCTTCAATAGGGTGCTCAAGCGAGTTGTACGTCTACGTTAAGCGAGTCAAGCATGGAAGGAAGACTTACTACTACCTGGTGATCGAGGAGTATGAGGGTAAGGGTAGGAGGAAGGTCCTCGCTCATATTCCTGTTAAGAAGATAGTGGAGGAGTACCTAAACGGCAGGTGGTGCGGGGGGTGGGATTTGAACCCACGCA
>JALTZQ010000228.1 GCA_027046105.1 Pyrodictiaceae archaeon | reverse complement strand
TATACTGAGGCAAATCCAGGCTATGGGAGGAGAGGTTCTTCAAAGCCAGCTCCAGAAGGTAATGGGGTTGCCTAAAACCACTTTATGGAGAAGGATAAGAAAACTGGAGACACTAGGCTATGTAAGAATTTACCGTGAAGGGAAGACTAATAGGGTTACCCTGGTACGGCTACCCGAGGAACTCCAGTAGTGGACATGGAAGCCAATGTACTTAGGGCTACTATCCCTGCTTCCTCGTCTCCCGTATCTCCACGCCAAGCCTTTCCCCGTAGTAGCGACCACGGTAAACGGTGCTGGGTTTAGGTTCAACTCGGATTAGTATGAGTTGTGCTACACGTGCACCTCTCTCAATGCGGATACCGTGTGGGTTATGAACTACAAGTAGAGCTTCACCTATGCCTCGATAGCCTGGATCCCAGACAGTGCAGTGTAGGCTAGCCCCCATTCGCAGTAGTGATGAGCGTGGAAAACATAGGCCAACAGCATCATCGGGTATACTAACAGCATCCATGAAGACAATCTTGTAGGCCCCTGGAGTGAGGGCCCAAACACCATCATGTGGTTTAATAGGGCTTGTTTCTGGCAGTAACCGGTCATTAACACCTAGGGTGCCAGTAGTCTTGTATACATGGATTTCGCTAACACGTAGATCTATTCCTGCTGGCTGTACTTGCTGCTCCATGAACCCTTTAAGTAGCACCATCCTAGCTGTAAGCTCTCCCGGATACGCCATTGCATTACCAGCCCCAGGCTATAGGTTATGGTTTCTTAGAGGGTAATTAAAAGGGCTCAGAGCCGGGGTGCCAGCTATTAGCCTCACTTATGGCTACTCGGCCCATCGTCTCGTTCATCACTACCCTTTTAGGAGGGGATGCAGTAAGGGTTTCAAGGTTGTCCCGCCTCCTTTTCGTGGAGGATCATGTGGTATGGCTTTACGTGAGTGTAGTGAGGGATTAGTGGCTAAGGAGCTTGTCAAGGAGTTTAATGGCCGGGTTGTCGTTGCTGGTGTCTCACTTCAAGTGAAGCCTGGGAGAGTTTTTGCATTGGTGGGCCCGAATGGCGCTGGTAAGACTACTACTTTGAGGATGCTAGTAGGCATCTATAGGCCCACACGTGGACATGTATTGGTCTGTGGACGCGACTTATACCGCGATAGTAGTGCGCGTAAGCTCGTAGCCTACTTACCTGAAAACGCAGGTGTTTATCCTCGTCTAACCGGATACGAACACCTAAAATTCTATTTAGGCTTATACCATGGCCATGTAACGGATAATGATCTAGCCAGGGCAGCAAGCATATCAGGGCTTGGTAGAGATCTCCATCGTAGAGCAGGCGAATATAGTAGAGGTATGAGGAGGAGACTTATACTAGCTGCTGTCCTAGCACTAGATACCCCCGTCGTCGTGCTTGATGAGCCCACCTCGGGACTTGACGTTTATAGTGCCGTGGCTATCCGAGACATGATTCGTAAAGCAACAAGTAAGGGTAAAGCAATACTCATGACGAGCCATAACATGCTTGAAGTTGAGCGTACAGCAGACTATATAGCGTTTATTGCAGATGGCCGTATAGTTGATGAGGGTACTCCAAGAGAGCTAGTGGAGAGATATGAGGCAAGTGACCTTGAAGAAGCTTTTGTGAAAGCCATTCGCCACAAACAATCGATTACCAGTGGTAATCGATGATGTATGACCTGCAACCCTTTAATACCTACCACGCTATACCCTCTATCTATGGAGGTATAGCTCTCCATGCGTGAACTGGTTACATACATCGTTTGCCCTCACTGCGGCAATGCAATGAGACACATTAATCGGAAATGGGTATGCCCCGTCTGTGGCCATACACAAAAAGCGAGAAGAAAGATAATGGCTGCAACCTCCCACGCATAAGTATATAG
>JALTZQ010000227.1:28781-34770 GCA_027046105.1 Pyrodictiaceae archaeon | reverse complement strand
ATTATGTAAACGACTTAACAGATGGCGACTTGGAAAACAAGGTGTTTTGTGAGGATCTTTTGCCTTAATTTAGTTTTAGTTTGGGTAAAGATTGTTTAAAAAGTGTGGAAAGATTTATCAATACTAATAATGATGTCATGGAGTAGAGTATGCTTTTAATCCACGTGGGGCAGATTATACAACAACTCGACGTTGTTGGTGCATGTGCTCTACCATTGTTGTAATGTTGGGGTGCTCAGTAACACCCCAAAGTTCACGTTTTAGGAGTTCCCGTACAGCAACACGAATGGCTTCACTTCTACTACTATATCTTCCAAGACGAACTAGCTCATCCAGCCCTTCAAGGTAAGTCTCTGGCATTTTAACTGTAACAAGCCTCACGGTATTCACCGTCCATAATCTAATAGTGATAAAAGATTTATAAGAGAGGGGAGGGTGTGTTACGTCTTCCACTGTTTCCATTGCTTCTCTTAGATCCATGTGATTATATGTTGGGGAAGAAAGCTGGTTTTTCAGCTATATCTATTATAGGGATCGGCACCCATCCTGGCCTTGTAGATTGAGCTAACTCTATGTGCTCACCTTGTTCATCTACTTTAACGAGCAAGTAGTTACCGTTACCTAGTCTTCCTCTATCATCCACGTAGTAGTATAGCATTGGTAAACCATATAGATTATAATAGTCTCGTAGAACCGCTATTAATCCATAAACAGTTTTGTTATTTGATCGAAATCTAACGATATATGCAACTTGACCCAGACTTACTATGCTAGCAGCAATTCTCGCTAGGTCGCGTATGTCACTTACGCGCACCGGTATTAGTTTCTTCGAGTCACTCTTGTCCAATACCATACCCCTCTCAACACTCTATATACCAGAGCTAAAATAACAATACTACTCTCCCCAAGACTGTGGACAAGTATTAATTCTTGTGGACAATCATGTTGATTAGTCCGGGATAGGGGTTGCACCGACTCGAAGTAAGATGGCATGGCAGAGGAGGTCAAGGTGCTGTAACAGCAGCAGAAATATTGGCGGAAGCAGCGATCAAGGAAGGCAAGTATGCACTTGCATTTCCCGAATATGGTGCTGAAAGGCGCGGTGCCCCTGTTCTTGCTTTTACAAGGATCGATGAAGAGCCCATCTTGGAGCGTGAACCGATTATGAGCCCAGATATTGTTGTCGTCTTAGACCCCTATCTGCCGCCCGAAGTATTCATGAGAGGCCTTAAGCATAATGGATACTTAGTAATTAATACCAAACGAAGCCTAGATGAAACTAAACAGTGGCTTCAGCAGCAAGGCTTTACGCCACCAGAGCATGTAGCTGTTGTGGATGCCACTGAAATAGCATTGAAATATTTAGGTGTACCGATAGTTAATACAGCCATGATAGGAGCGCTTGTCCGTGCCGTAAACGTAGTCTCTCTTACTTCGGTTGAGGAAACTATTTTTGAAAGATTTCTTGAACGTTCACGCGACTTAGCTGAAAAGAACACACGCATAGTACGTGAAGCATATGACGTTACTGTTGTGGGGTGAATTCTTCCCCTTGGTTAAGAGACCCTCTGAACTTAGGACGTGGCGTGATGTGCCCATAGGCGGTATTGTGCCATGGCCAGGTAGCACTGCGGAGAATAAAATGCATTCCTGGCGTACGTATAGACCTATTATTGATCAAGATAAGTGTATTAGATGTCGTTTATGCTGGGTTTATTGTCCAGATGGTGCAATAATTGAGATTGAGGGTGAATACGTAACCAAATCAGGAAAGAAGTTTAAAGTAAGTTATCAAGTCAGTTATGATTACTGTAAGGGTTGCGGCATTTGTGCAAATGAATGTCCAGTTAAAGCTATAACAATGGTTCCTGAGACAAGGTGAATGTTCATGATTCAAGCCAGGATTGTATCCGATAAGGAATCTAGTAAAGAGATTGATCAGAAGAGAATAGCCAGTACGGGCAATCATGCAGCAGCTTATGCAGCAAGGGATGTTGATATTGATGTGGCGGCAGTTTATCCCATAACTCCTCAAGTTCAAATAGCCGAGAAATTGGCCGAACTAATAGCTAATGGAGAACTAGATGCGGAAATGATACATGTTGAAAGCGAGCATCCTGCACTAATCGCTGTTGTTGCAGCTGCGGCAACCGGTGCAAGAGCCTTTACAGCGACTTCATCGCAAGGTCTAGAACTTATGCATGAAATACTTTGGATTGCAAGCGGTTTACGACAACCCGTAGTTATGGCGTTAGCTACTCGTGCTCTTAGCGCACCAATAAATATATGGAATGATTACTCGGATGCCATGAGTGCACGTGACACGGGTTGGGTAATAATATTTAGTGAAAATGTGCAAGAAGTTTACGATAACATTGTACAAGCATATCGTATAGCTGAGCATCCAGACGTGTTATTGCCGGTAATGGTGACTCTTGACGGCTATATTTTGAGCCATACTGTTGAGCCTCTAATACTCCCACCTCGTGATGAAGTACTTTCATTCGCCTATAGAAGGCCTAGAGGCTATAGACCTATCCTAGATCCTGACAAACCTATAACAATGGGTGTTCTTGCTTCTCCAGCATGGTACTATGAGATTAAGATGCAAGTTATAGAAGCGTTACGAAGGGCCGGTACAATAATCGAGGAAGTTGGTAAAGAGTATGGTAAACGATTTGGTAGAACCTACGGTCTCGTTGAGCCATATATGGTTGATGATGCAAGATATGTAATGGTAACGCTTGGTGCAACATCAAGTCTTGTAAAGGCTGCAGTCCGTAGATTACGTAAGGAAGGTATTCGGGTAGGGATGATAAAGATGCGCGTGTATAGACCATTTCCGGCAGAAGAGGTAGCAAGATATATTGAAAATGTAGAAGGTGTAGCGGTATTAGATAGAGCAGTGGCACAGGGCGCAGCAGTTGAGGGCCCATTATTCAATGATGTAGCTACTTCTTTAGCTGTTCGTGGAATACATAAACCAATGGTAAGTTTTATCCATGGTCTAGGTGGCAGGGATATATTTGTGGAAGAGGTTATAGAAATGTACAAGATACTAATAAACCATGTGGAGAGAGGCGTAAGCAGTACACGTACAATTTTCTTTGGAGTACGTGGCTAGGGATGGTTCCCTAGGGGATGATCCAATGGCCCCATACAAGACTATTTGGGATATACCACGGGAAGAAAGGTTTGCTCCAGGCCATGCAATGTGCCAAGGATGTGGCGCAGCTCTGGTAATGAGGCATCTAATGAAGGTGGTAAGCAAAAACACAATTATTGCAATGGCTACTGGCTGCGTTGAGGTAACAACAACATTGTTCCCGCGTACATCATGGATGAATCCATGGATACATTTAGCCTTTGAAAATGCTGGTGCTGTGGCTTCTGGCATAGAAGCAGCCATAAAGGCTCTTCAAAGGAAGGGTGTGATTAGTAAAGACAAAAAGATAAAGGTGGTAGCAATAGCAGGTGATGGCGGTACTTTCGATATTGGCCTACAAAGCCTTAGCGGTATGCTTGAGCGTGGTCATAATGTAATGTATGTGGTTTATGACAATGAAGCCTATATGAATACTGGTATACAACGTAGCAGCGCCACACCATACGGTGCATGGACCACTACGACACCAGTTGGTAAGAAATGGCGAGGTGAATGGAGGCCTAAAAAGGATATAATTACGATAGCACTTGCCCACAGAATACCATATGTTGCAACAGCAAATCCTGCCTACCCCGTAGACATGGTTGAAAAATTCCGTAAAGCCTATGAGACTAATGGACCTAGTTTGATCCATGTGTTTTCGCCATGTACACCAGGCTGGCGAATAGCATCGGATAAGACAATAGAGGTCGCACGGCTAGCAGTGCAAACAGGTATGTGGGTAAATCTGGAAGTTATTGAGGGAAAGCCTAGGGTTACAACAAAGGTGCCTAAAAGAAAGCATGTCAAGCATTATCTAAGGCTGCAGGGAAGATTCCGCCATCTTACTGATGATGAAATTAACAAAATACAAGAGATGGTCGACAAGTACGTAGAGGAGATAAATAAGTGGGTTGGTGAACAAGCGATAGGTCCTGTGGAAGAGTAGGGAGCATATAACCATGTACTTTATAGTATTTGTTGGTCCCGCAGGAAGTGGAAAATCACACCTTGTAGATGCTTTTGGTGACTGGTTGGAATATAACGAGTTATCGGCAGTACGCGTTAACCTTGATCCTGCTGCAGAATGGCTACCTTATGAGCCAGATGTGGATGCCCGTAATTATGTCGAAGCACGTGATGTTATGGTTAAATATAAATTAGGCCCGAATGGCGCATTGATAGCATCTGTAGACCTACTAGTAAATCATGTAGATAGAATAAGAGAAGAAATCGAGAACTATAAGGCCAACTATGTTCTTGTAGATACTCCAGGCCAGATGGAACTTCTTGCTTTTCGCCAAACGGGGCCCGAAGTAGTCCGCTCACTTGTAGAAGGCTATCGTGTGGTCTCAGTGTTTCTAATAGACTCAGTATTTGCCTCAAGACCTTCAAGCCTGGCTTCATCTCTTTTCTTGGCACTAGCAGTACGGGCAAGACTAAGACTACCTCAAGTCATAGCTATATCAAAGGCTGACCTCTTGAATAGGGATAGAATGGAGTACGTTGAGGCAATGTTAAGAGACCCAGCATTCTTTCACCAGGAATTGCTAAAAGAAGATGTGGAATATAGTGTCGCAGATGCATTGTTACGATCATTGGAGGCTATGATGCCGGAGGAATCAAGAATAGAGGAGCTATTGAAATTTGTATCAGCAGTTTCTGGCTATGGGCTGGAAGACCTCTACGCTGTATTACAACAAGTACTTGCAGGTGGAGAGGATTTTCTTACAGAGGAACCTAATCCGCGCCTTTAAGGTGTAAGAGACATAGCGGGGTATTATCGTTAACATCCTATATGTCTATGCTTTTGAAGGGAAATGTTTCCGTTGTATTACTGTTAACGGTACTAGGTTAGATAACGACTATACTATGGAGGGAAAGTCATGTCCGTCGAGATAATTTACCCAATAGCCACGGGTTTAATAATCTTAGTAGCGTCTACATTTGGTATACGTATTTATCAGCATAGTGGCAATCGTGCAGTAGCCTGGTTAGCGGTTGGTCTTATATTTGTCGCTATACAATCATTTATGGAAGGCTTCATAAACTGGAGAATTGATGTTAAGGCAGCATTTTATGGAAGCAAGGAACACTATATCCTTGATGCTATTCGTGGCATATTCATAATACTCTGGGCAACGGCTCAGCTTCTCATGATTCTCGAGCTTGCTGGTATAGAGGATAAATGGGTTTACTGGGGCGTACCAGCCCTCATAACTGCTGCAGGTACAGTATTTACAATAGACATTAATATTTTAAGCAAGATACCAGAACCATCACACTTATTGCTAGTTAGCAGCATAGGTCGTGTATTAGGTATACTCATACCAACATCCCTCTTGCTTGGCTTTTACATGCTAGTAAATATAGCTAGACCCACTGGCAGTCTTGGTGCATTAACTATATCGCTTGCTTTCTTGCTTCATGCATTTACATTGCCAACATATTCAATTGCGAAAGGTATGGGACCAGCTACGTTGGGTCTCTGGTATGCTATTGGAGGTGTGATACCAGCATTTATGGCAACACTAGGATTTCATTGGATGGCAAAAGAGCGGCCAACCTAAAGTATCCAGTAACGTTAACAAACTATTAACAGTGGGAAAAATGACCCCTCTGGTGGAGGATGGTGATTGTTGACGTGTCCTTATGGTGAACGTAGGGGACGAGTAGTATTCTGCAAAATACAACAAAAGAATGTTAATACATTGGTTTTCCCATGTCTAACTAAAAGATTTGAAAAATGCAAAATCTACTCGAAGGCCATTGAGAAACAAGTAACTGCTAAAGTTGTAGCTGAGGCCACGCCTGCGAATTCTGGGTCGGCTATCCCCGAGCAAT
>JALTZQ010000227.1:0-28771 GCA_027046105.1 Pyrodictiaceae archaeon | reverse complement strand
ATTGAGGCTCGAATGGAGTGAGGAGAGATCACGTAGGTTAATTGATCCAGCCACGATTGCACGAATAGTCATTAATGCACCAAGTGTCAAACGACTTCGAATGGAATATGATAACTTCCATGATCTTAGAGAGAAAATTAGTAAGAAAATAGAGTCGTGGAATGAGAAGTGCTATATTATCAAGGTAGACGTAATGAGTGATAGTTTTTACATGGAGTTCTGTAAGGGAGTGCTAATTGCATCATCGAGGATGGGTAGTGTGGTTGCTCCCGCAGAACTTGAAAAACTATTTGAGAAAGGAGGTTTTGCTTCACTAACCATCTATGGCCCATTCGAGTATGAAGACTTAGAATAGCTTGGCTTAGATTGCTTTAAACTTCTCATACCATTGTTGATAAGCTTCTATCATTTCCCTTGTTATGCTTGGCTTTCTCTTCTTGAGTACCTCAATGAAATCATCCATCGTTATTGGTCTGGGCTCTCCAACACCGTTTCTCTTCTCAAATAGTTCACGCACAGTTCTCAGATGCGCCTCCATTACTATATCGCGAATGTCACTAGCACTATACCCTTCTGTCTTTTTGGCAAGCTCATCCAAATCGACATCATCAGCTAATTTTAGTTTCGACGTATACATTTTAAAGAGTTTAAGTCTTGCTTCATAATCAGGTGGTGGAATGTAGATGCGTTTCTGAAACCTCCTTATAAATGGCTCGTCAAGTCTCCAGGGCTTATTTGTTGCACCAATAACGTAAACGTGAAGTTTATTGGACTTGTCTTGTAAACCATCCATCTCTTTAAGGAACTGGTTTCTTACCCTGGCTTCGCCACCAACCTCAGTTTCATAGATGCCGAGAAGTGCGTCAATTTCGTCTATGAATATAATTGCAGGCCTCCCTTTCTTGGCAACTTCTCTAGCCTTGTTGAATAGTAGTCTTACCCTTTTCTCAGCCTCACCAAGCCACTTGGACATTATTGTTGCAGCATCCACGTTAAAGAAGACGCCATCTACCTCGTTTGCAACAGCAGCTGCTAACATTGTTTTGCCGCAACCCGGTGGACCAAATAGCAATATTCCTCGTGGCCAACCCAATGGGAAGAGATCGGGCCTCTTGACTGGATAGATTATTGCCTCTCTTATGGCCTGTTTGGCGTGTTCTAAGTCAGCTATGTCATTGAATGTCACATTTGGCTTCTCTGTTAATACCCAATCCTCAAGTTGCTCAGCTTCAGCTGGGCCTGCCGGTACACCGAGCTTTTCTAGTTGCTCAACACGTTTTTCGTACTCTTTTATCATTGAACGATAGACGTGTATTAATGGATTATCAGGATAAAGCTGTACTATTCGTTTCAGGACAGCTATAGCTTTCTTATAATTTGCTATTGCATCAGCGATATTACCGCTTCTATCGGCTCTAACAGCGGCTAAGGCATAGCTCCTTGCCATTGCTTCTAGATGGTGTAGTGCAGAACCCATGTCCTCAACCTCTATCAACAGTATCTTGTACTACGTATGTTTGATCTTAGGCTATTGTTATCAATCCCTTTTTGGCCATTCTATGTAATGCTTGAAATACTTCATCCCTGCTAAATCCATACTTATCTATGAAGTCACGTATGTCGAGGAAACCACCATGTTCACGTATATACTCGAGTAGCAATTGTTCTATGTTGGCACGCGGCCTGCGATGAAGCTTTGATATTGATGCCTTTGTTGATTGTTGCTCGTGGTGTACAGCACTACTTGTTATGCTTGGCTTCTCATATTTGTTAATTTTAGCTGATGGTGTTTTCTCTTTTACGAAACTTGTTTTGTTTTCATTGTTTTCTGGTTTTTCAACGACTTTCATTATGGGCTCTACCGGTGGCTCTGGGAAGCTCTTCTTTATTTCTCCATCGGCTTGTTTTAATGCTTCGTTGAGTACATTTAGTGCTTGATTCGAGATTACAACAGGATCTATGTTAACCAGTCCATCTAGACTAGTTTGGACTATTAATGTCTTTACATTCTTGCTTATCTCTTCAAAGGCATAGGCTAAGCCGGGATATAATGTCTTGGCTTGATCTTTGACTTCCTCTAATGCTGCACCAAATGTCATAAGTACTTCAGCTAGTTGTCTGCTATCGCTAACTGTGCGTAACCTTTCTTTTGTCATGATAATCATGTTTTCTACTGTCTTAACCATTTTAAGCACATTTCTTACTTGTACGAGTTCACCAGCATAGATTGCGGCTCTTGTTTTTTCACCTTGACGTACAAGAGTGACTATCATATTTCTTAGCTCGTGAATCCTTGACTCAAACTTGTACCTTAGCTCGTTTACACGTTCAAGTATTAGTTCAAGTCGGACTATTGCATGATCAACCTTTGTCTTGAAATCATCTTCTTGTTGTTGGCTCCAACTAAATATGTTAAGGAGCCGGGCCAGAATAGCTGCCATAAGTGTCACCTCGTGGCTGAAATAGTACCTTTCGTAGCCTTCCAGACACAATCTATAGATCTTAGAGAACCCTTAGTGTGGTGGGGCTACTAACACTGGAGTATATCTGGAGGTAACACTTAGTTCGATCAACGAAGCACCTCTTTCAAAACCTTTTTCTCTTCTTCACGTAGGCCTACAAGCAGATTAAGGGCAGCTGCTGCTAGATCAGCCGCTGTAACAATGCCATAGTATTTTCCGTCACTGTTTACAACAATGCCATAACTTGTATCGAATTCTACGAGGGCCTCTATTGCATTGTATAGGCTATCGGTTGTGCTGAGAATAGGTGGTTTTCTCAAAATACTTCTCCCTATAGTTGCTGCTCGTGGCGTTTCAAGGAGGAAACTTAATAGACTTGCATCCACGGAGCCTACGGGCCTACCATCGTTGTCAACGACGGGAACTACGTGTTGATGATATTTCATTATAAGTTCTATGGCTTTATAAGCAGAATCAGTTATTTTTACAGCCCTATACCTCCTATCAACTATCTCAGCCAATTTTATTTGCCTTGCTTCCGATATTCCCGCCAACTGCTCAAGTAACACCTCAAGACTCACTATTTCTGGTCTTGGCCTATGGTGCATTTGTGACTCGTAAATACTTATATTGCCAGTCAGTTCACGCGAAACGACAGCAGAAATTAATGCAGGGACTATTAAGTGGTAACTACCTGTCATTTCGGCAACCATGACTGATGTTGCTAAGGGAGTCTTAGATACTGCCGCGAAAAAAGCTGACATGCCAAGATAGGAGAATAACACTGGAGGCAGACCACTGGTTTCTTCCACGAGCACTCCATAGGTATAACCTATTAGTGCTCCTATGAAAATGCTAGGAGCGAAAACGCCGCCACTACCCCCGCTTCCTATTGAGAATGCTGTTGCAAACATTTTTGCAGTTGCAATGCCGAGTAGGACTAATATCGTAGTGGTTTCTGCAATCTCGTGAAGACTACCCATGCCAGCTAGGAGTTCTGATAGAAGTCCTCGTCCAGATCCAAGCACAGCCGGTATAAGAATGCCTATAATACCTGTTACAATAGCCCCTATTGTTGGTTTTAGTACGGGGTGTGGCAGCCTTAACGATAATTGATCAAACGCATCTTTCACTCTTTGAAATAATACTACATAGAGAAGTGCAAAAGGTGCTGTAAAGAGACCAAGGCCCATATAAACCATGAGCATGTGTATGCCATAGAGCTTATAGGGTTCAACTTCTACTTGTGGGAAGATCTCTGTGAATCCCCAGAGAGGAGCAGTTATTGTAAATGAAACAACAGAAGCTATAATAGCTGGTATAAATGCAGCAACCTCCATGTCGCGCTTATACAGCACCTCTATAGCGAAAAGTGATGTGCCTATTGGCGCTCTAAAGATGGCTGATAGTGCTCCTGAAACTCCAGCTACAACCGCTATTCTTCTATCAAACAATCCCAGCTTCATTAATCTTGCAATGATGCTTCCTATTCCGCCACCCATTTGTGCGCTTGGGCCCTCTACTCCTCCGCTTCCACCAAAGCCTATGGTAAGAGCTGACGCTATGGCTTTGATTAAAGGTACATGAGTATCTACATATCCTCCTCGTCGATGGACTGCTCTTATTACTGCATCAGTTCCATGGCCTTCAGCTTCTGGTGCAAATTTGTATACAAGTATACTACCGAGTAGTGCTCCTAGAGGTACAAGGATTGCTACGAGGAAAAGCTTTGTGGACTCGGCTGCAAGGGCAACAACTGCTAAGTCGGTTGTGAAGTCTATGTCTACGCCCATTATTCTCGCTACACTTGTAGTTATGATTCCAAGTAACCAGTAAAATGCTGTTGCGAAGAGGCCTGCTGCTGCACCTATGAGTGAACCTGCCACTAACCATTTCTCAAAATATGCTAAGCCAGCTAGATGTTTTACTAAATCACGTATATGGTGCAGTATCGTTGCTTACACCCTATGTCTAGACATTTATCCCTCAAGCGCTGTTATTTATCCCCACTCCAAATAGAATCTAGATGGTGAATAGCCCTAGAGGTGAAGTTAAGATAGTGAGTAAGGATAAGATAGAGCGTATTGGAGAATACAAAGTGGTAATGTATACGCAAAAACAGTGGGAACTTCTTAGAAGACTTAGAAAGGAAGCGTACACTATTATGGCTGCACTTAATCGAATGGGTCTTCGCCCTATTGTTCACGGGAGCATTGCCCGTGGTGATGTAAAGCCGACAAGCGACATAGATGTTTTCATACCATACCCGGTACCATCCTACATAGTAGAGTTGGCTCTCGAAAAAGCAGGTTATAGACCACACTACAAATTGATTATACAAGCAACGCCACATAGTACACCTAAAGCCTACATAGTACTTGATGAAGAAGAGAAGAGAACAGTTTCATTTCCACTAGCCAAGTTAACAAAGACTGAGTATGAGTTCTACTACTTTGGTGGTGCACTAGAGGTTGATGGGATTAGAAGTGGCAGAAGAGTACCAGGTGTAGATAAACGATTGGTGTTGATAGAGCCTATACGGGAGGGTCACCGTGAATCCCCAGTTATTGGGAGAGAGGCGGAAGTAGCGAGAATTGTTGGTGTTAGCATCGAGACTGTTCTCGAGCGTGTCAGAGTCCTCAGTCGTCGCGACGAAATTGGGCGTACGGGTGTTTTCGTTAAAATAGTTCTTCAGCCAGGAGAAAACATAGAGGAAATAGTGAGAAAACTATCAAACTCTAATCCACACTTCCGTAATGTATTGCTTGAGAGAGGTTCACCAATAATATGATAAGGAATTTTGTTCATGTAGATGACATCTATGCTTACACAGGCTCATTACCGACAGGCTGTATTTATTGTATTCGTGGAACAAAAATAGTTATCTTCGTGACAGGTCTTTGCGATGATAAGTGCTTTTATTGTCCCGTATCGCAACACAAGCTTGGTTATGATGTAGTGTATGTCGATGAAGAGAAAGCTAGCACCATTAGCGATATCATTAATGAAGCGTTTCGTGTAGGAGCAGAAGGAGCTAGTATAACGGGCGGGGATCCACTTCTTCGACCCTCAAGAACTATAAGGATAATTAGAAACCTTAAGGAAGTTTTCGGCGATAAATTCCATATACACCTTTACACCAGTGGACGTTATGCTACAGCCAGTATTCTTCGTGAACTTGAAGATGCGGGACTTGATGAGATAAGATTCCATCCTACGGAGGAATGGCTGTATGACAAAATAAGGACGGCAATAGCTGTTCGCAACAATATGAGTGTAGGTGTAGAGATACCAATTCTACCAGATAAGGTAGATAAAATCAAGGAACTAATTCTTTGGCTAGACAATATGGGTGTTGACTTTATTAACTTAAATGAATTAGAGGTGTCGGAGTCAAATATCGTGAGACTTCGCATAAGGAATTATGATATCGTAATAGGGCGTAGCGTTGTTAAGGGTAGTTATAGTGCTGGTCTAGAACTTGTTAAGTGGGCTAGAAAGAATACGAAGCGCGTATCTGTCCACTTTTGTCCAGCAAGATACAAAGATATGGTGCAGATGAGGAATAGAATGATACGTAAAAGTATACGCATTCATACATGGTTTGAGGAACCAACACCTCAGGGTACGCTAAGAGTTGGTGTCGTAAATGCTAAGTTATGTCGAAAAGTAGTTTGTGGTCCTTGTATTGATAGTAAATGTATTACGCATCCACGTATGGCTAATCTTTTCGATGGCGATGTACTAGAAATTTCACCTTCCACTAATCGATTTATTCAGCTTGAGCGCCTTCTTCGTAAGGTATAGGGTATCGCAATATAGCTGCAAGTCCTCCAAGTCCACGTATTTTGTGTCCAGCAGGACTATCCTTTGGTACAAAAACTAACTTTGCTCTTGTCGAGTCAGCTAGCCTCAGTATATCCTCAATAACCATTCTTTCATTTTCATTGTATTCGTGTAGTTTTTCGTCCACAATAACTAGTTCCTCTATAGCTCCACTGCGAGCAGCTTCTAATATCCTTTGTAAGCCATATGCTACTCTTTCAGGCTCCTTAATCAACAGCTTTTCAAATCTTTCAATGAAATTCTCGGCAGCGGAAATGGCAGTCTCCCTCAATACCTTAATAATGACTCCTCTACGTATGGCTTCATGTACTCCTGCAATACCACCTATTGAAGTATTTTCAATAAATATTTTAATTTTTACTTTCTCCTTGAGTTCATTAGCTATAGTATTTTTCAGAAAACCGGGACCCGCCACAATTAATACAGTAGGTTTCTCGGCTTCGATAAGCCTGTTAAGTGTCTTCTTTATGCTATTAATAATCGAACGTAATAGTTCTTCTCTGCGAGGATCGTCCTTGCCAGGTAGACCGAGGTTTTCCTCGACTAGAATCTTCACTCCCTGTCCTTGTACTAATGCGATAGCGTATTCATCGTAGTCGATTGATAGTATAAGCAATGGTGGGTTTGCAATAGAGGATTCTATCTTCTCCAAGATAGCTCTTGGCCAACTTGAAGGCTTTATAATTTCAACTGGGGTACCTAGGTTAATACTTATCGTATGTCGCTTACCCTTTACTCCGTACTTTTCAGGTCCTTCAACGACTATACCTCTGACACGTAATCTCGTCGAGAATGGTTGGAATTCAATGTGTTCAACACGAATAGCGAGAACCATTGGTACTCTTGATGACCTTCCACTTCCTCTTTCCCCAAAATGTATCTCTCTTATAGTCTTAGCTCGTACGTAATCGCCTGGAGCAATAATCATAGATAATAGCCATAAGTCATCAGTCGTTTCTGGCTGGAGTTTAATAGTATTATGCTTTAAGTCCTTGTACAACACCTTCATACCTCAATCCCTAGTTTAGACATGAATTGCGGTGCAAGAGTAATAATAATGCGGGCTATCATAGTATGATAATAGTGTGATTCAATGTGGTTGGTGCGAAGTGGAATGCGTTGATGTTGTCATAAATTTAGTTGAAGAGGATGAGTTACCACTAATATATAGTGTTGAGGTAGAAGTTTTTGGTAAACAAGCTTATCCTTATTGGTATTTACGCTTCTTATACAGTATAAGCCCTAACATGTTCTTTAAGGCTGTTTGTAAAGAAAATGTTGTAGGCTACATTGTTGGATTAGCTCGGCAAGGTTTTTGTCACCTAATAAGCATAGCTGTAAAGCGCGAGTATAGAGGTAAAGGCATTGGCTCTAGACTACTTAAGGTGCTTGAAACAGCGTGTGAAAGGGAGGGATATAAAGCTATCGTGCTAGAAGTCGCGTATCACAACTATGTTGCACAAAAGTTTTATTTGGCCCATGGATATAAACCCTTGCGTGTATTACCAAATTACTATGGTAAAAACGACCATGCAATTCTCATGGTTAAGATAATTAATGAGTGTTAAATCATTATTTACTGTATGGGGGATGTAAGGCTCCCTTGAAGATAGACTTTTTATTCTTGGACTCAAGCTATGAGATAATAGGTCGTGAACCCGTAGTCATACTGTGGGGTATCAATGGTAATGGTGAAAGGGTAGTAGTTTTTGATAAGGATTTTAGGCCATACTTTTATGCATTAGTGTCTCATAGTTTCGAGAATAGAGTCAACGATATAGTGTCTAAAATTCGTGGTCTAAGCAAGCCTAAGAGCCCAATAATGTCAATTGATGTTGTCAATAAGCGATTTTTTGGTAAACCTCGTAAAGCTCTGAAGATAAAAACTGTTGTACCGGAGGCTGTTAGGGAGTATCGTGAAGAAATTAGGAAAATGAGCGAGGTAGAGGATGTTCTTGAGGCTGATATAAGGTTTGCAATGAGGTATATCATTGACAAGAGGCTTTTTCCCTTTGGCTGGTATCGCATGGAAGTAGTTGATTTGGGCCGTCAGCATGGATTTCGTGTGTCAAGAGTATATAAGATAGTGGGTAACATCGAGCCTTTAGACCGAAGAGATTTGCCTAACTTACGAGTACTTGCATTCGATATTGAGGTTTATTCAAAACATGGCTCACCGCTGGCTAGCCGTGATCCTATAATACTTATAGGGGTAAGAACGAGGAATGAAGAAAGAGTCTTTGAAGCAGTGGATAAGGGCAAAGGTATGTATAGTGATAAAGAAGTTATTACCGATTTTGTTGAATATGTACGTAGTTATGATCCGGATATTATCGTTGGCTATAATAGTAATAGGTTTGATTGGCCGTATCTTCTTGAGCGTGCAAGGATAAATGGCATTAAGCTTGATGTGTCACGTAGGATTGGTGCCGAGCCATCAATGAGCGTACACGGCCACGTTTCCATCCAAGGCCGATTAAATGTTGATCTATATGATTATGCTGAAGAGATGCATGAAATAAAGGTTAAGACATTAGAAGAAGTTGCGGAATATCTTGGTGTTATGAGTAGGAATGAACGTGTAAATATTGAATGGTGGCAAATACCAGAATACTGGGAGAAGGAGGAAAAACGAAGCATATTAGTAAGATATGTGTTAGATGATGTAAGAGCTACCTATGGGCTCTCGGAAAAATTGCTGCCTTACGCTATACAATTATCTCATGTTACTGGTGTTCCTTTAGATCAAGTTGGCGCAATGAGTGTAGGTTTTCGTCTAGAATGGTATTTGATCCGTGCAGCGTACGACATGAATGAATTAGTACCTAACCGTGTTGAGCGAAGGGGAGAGAGCTATCGTGGAGCGATAGTACTTTCACCGCTTCGCGGGGTGCACGAGAATGTAGCGGTACTGGACTTTAGTTCAATGTATCCCAATATAATGATAAAGTACAATGTCGGTCCAGATACTATAGTCGATACTCCGGATGAGTGTGAAAAATATGGAGGTTGTTATACTGCACCAGAAGTGGGGCACAGATTTCGTAGAAACCCACCAGGATTCTTTAAAATCGTACTTCAAAACCTTATTGAATTGCGAAAAAGAGTAAGGAACGAGATGAAAAAATATAGTCCCGATGATCCGAATTACCGTTTACTAGATGAGAGGCAAAAAGCCCTCAAGATACTTGCAAATGCAAGCTATGGATATATGGGATGGACCGGTGCTAGATGGTATTGTTTACGCTGTGCGGAGGCCGTAACGGCTTGGGGTCGTCAGTTAATTCTTACAGTAATAGATTATGCTCGAAAACTTGGCTTAAAAGTTATTTATGGTGATACGGACTCATTATTTGTAAAGCACGATCCCGATAAAGTAGAAAGGCTTATTGAATTCGTTGAAAAAGAGTTAGGCTTCGAAATAAAAATAGATAAGATTTACAAAAGGGTCTTCTTTACTGAGGCAAAGAAGAGATATGCTGGCCTGCTAGAGGATGGTAGAATAGATATTGTTGGTTTTGAGGCGGTAAGGGGAGACTGGTGTGAACTAGCCAAGGAGACTCAAGCTAAGGTTGCTGAAATAGTTTTAACTACGGGTCATGTAAATGAAGCGATTAATTATGTCAGAAAACTGATTTCAGAACTAAAAAATTATCGTGTGCCTATAGAGAAGCTCGTAATATGGAAGACTCTTACAAAAAGAGTAGAGGATTACGAAACTGAGGCGCCACATGTCATGGCAGCTAAACGAATGAAAGAGGCAGGTTATAAGGTTGTACCTGGCGAGAAAATAGGGTACATAATCGTTAAAGGAAGGGGCAAGATCTCTAATAGGGCATGGCCTTATTTTATGGTCAAGCCGGAACAGATCGACATAGACTATTACATTGATCACCAAGTAGTTCCAGCGGCGTTAAGAATACTTGGCTACTTTGGTGTTACAGATAAGCAATTGAAAGTAGCAGCATCAGTCAGGAGAAGCCTATTTGATTTTATGTCCAAACAGTCAAAGAGGTAAGTATATGAATAGTTTGCATTAAGATAGAAAAACTGGCATGATAGTGGGGGAGCGAAGCTAGATGATATTAGCGTCGTGGAGAAGCATAACGTGGATTATAAGAAGAGCTGATATAGTGTTGGAGGTTGTTGATGCAAGAGACCCTATGGTTACACATAGTCGGAGACTTGAGAGAATAGCGATGTCTCTTAACAAGAAGCTGTTAATAGTTATAAATAAGTCTGATCTTGTTCCGCGAAATGTTGCGGAAAAATGGAAGAAGTTATTTAATGATAGAGGGTATAGGTGTGTTTATGTTGCAGCTCGTGACAGAAAAGGTACACGCATACTAAGAAGAACTATACGTGAGCTTGTGGAAGTAAGTCCAGCTATTGTTGCGGTTGTAGGATTTCCAAAGACGGGTAAGTCAACGATAATTAATGCCCTAAAGGGTAAACACTCAGCTTCAACGAGCCCAATACCTGGTAGCCCCGGTTACACAAGGCAAGCACAACTATATAGAATTGGCGAGAATTTGTATATGATAGATACGCCAGGTATAATCCCGGTCGAGGGCGATCCACTAGAATCTATAATACGTGGACGTCCCCCCGAACAACTTAATGACCCTGTAAAGCCAGCATTAATGTTACTTGAAAGAGCGTTGAAGTACAACCCTTTAGCAGTCAAGGAGGCTTACGGTATCGATGAAAAAGATCCCTATCGTATACTTGAGCTAATCGCTCTTAGACGTGGATGGAAATATAAAAGTGACGGTGAACCACTTGTTGAAGAAGCTGCCCGAGTTGTCATTCGTGATTACCATGAGGGCAAATTGAGATTTTATGTACCACCAGAGGAATATCTTACAAGGTCTCTACATAGAGTAACTAGATCACTGATCTAGCAAGGTTTCATTATGTTACTATGATAGGTGTTGGATGTATGGCTAAAACCATTAAACGATTTGTAGTGATAACAGGCCGTCCAGGAATTGGGAAAACAACGGTATTCTCTAAGGTTGTCAATAGACTATTAAATAAAGGTTATAGTGTTGTTGGTTTTATATGCCCTGAAGTACGCAGTGAAGGGAGAAGAGTAGGGTTCAAAATAAGGAGTATTGATGGCGTTGTTGAGACTTGGTTAGCTAAAATTGAGGATTGTCGTGGACCACGTATAGGTAAGTATCGTCTATGTAGTGAAGCTGTAAAAGTGGTACACTATGTTCTCGAACAGAGTAGTAATGCTAATGTCATAGCTATCGATGAAATAGGGCCTATGGAGTTAAGGATGGTTGAAATAAGAAAAGCTATAGAGTATTTGCTTGGCATGAATCATCCCGGAATACTTGTCGCTCATTACAGACTTTCTGATGCACGTATAAAACCATTACTCGATAGATATGGCATATGGTTTACTGTCACCTTAGAAAATAGGGATCATATTGTGGACGAAATTTATGGTAACTTAATTAACATTCTTGACAAGCATGTTAAGAAGAGATAACTTAATTAAGTATACTGGCGGTATAGCTAGCATTATTTTATGGTAGTAGTGCATTGTGAACAGCATTTGTCTAGGGGCGGGATGCCCGCGCGTTCCAGCGCTGAAGGATAACCCGCTGATGTTATCGCAAGAACTTCCGCCCCCGGGTACCGCCCCAATAGTAAACAATTAAAGCTACTGGGTATGAAGGGGTGATTTCTAGGGATACGTGATGGCTTCAGAGAAATGTAGAGAGTATGTGGTAAAGGTTGGAGAAAAAGAGATAATGATAACGCCGGAGGTACTAGAGGTTGTACATGAGTACATTCATAGGCCTATGAGTTTAGAGGAATTTGCGCATAAGCTTGGCCTTGAGAATTGGGAAGAGGCCTATGAGTTCATAAAACATATTCCAGCATGGATAATGTGGACACCTGTTTCTTTATGGAGAATAAGGCTTCAGAGAGATGGTTGTCTAAGTGAGTCTTAGCGTACAATGGCGTAACAACCAACACTTTTCTCGAAGACCATTCCCTCTCTACTAAATACTTTTAAGGCTTCATCAACTATTGAGGAGTCTATGCCTTCACTCACTGCTTTACGCACAATCTCTTTGATTTTTGCACATCCTTCGTCGCTTTCACTTTCGAGTTGTTCTATAATCTCTAGTATGCGTGAGAACTTTTCTTGTTTACTCTTGGGCTTGCCCGTCATTATGACATCTATGTCTATCCTACCCGTCTCCACATCTAGTCCTGCTCTTTCGAGGAATGACTTCATTAGTCTTATTGCTGCTTCTGCATCTTCTGCTGTTACTTCGTTTTTAAGAGCCATACGTGCATGTGCTTCTGCAAGTCTCACAAGTGCCTCTAATTGGCGAGCGGTAATAGCTATAGGTGCTTCTGGGTTATCAGCTCCAATTTTCCTCATTTCTACGTAGAAGTCTTCCAGTAGTTTTTGTGCTTCAGAAGTTAGTTTCGGCTTGACATATCTTCTTGCATAGCTTACGTACTTCTTTAGGAGGTCTGGTGGTATTTCGGGTCGGATTCTATCGGCTTCCTTATGTACACGTAGAACGTGGCTTGCTAGTCTTCTGTCTTCCTCTGGGTTCGGCTTATCCTTTAGTATGAATATTAGGTCGAACCTTGACAATATAGTTACGGGCAAGTTAATGTTCTCGGATAGTGTTCTATTCTGTAGATAGCGGCCAAATTTGGGATTGCCTGCAGCTATAACAGTTGTTCTTGCATTTAGCCGTGCCACTATTCCTGCCTTAGCGATGCTTACCGTTTGTTGCTCCATGGCTTCGTGGATTGCTGATCTATCCTCGTCTCTCATCTTGTCTATCTCATCTATGGCGGCAACACCGCCGTCAGCGAGGACAAGTGCACCGGCTTCGAGATAGTATTCTCCAGTGGCCTTATCTCGTATAACAGCAGCAGTTAGCCCAGCTGCGGTTGCACCCTTACCTGTAGTATAGATACCTCGCGGCGCTATACGCGCAGCGTATTGGAGCAGTTGGCTCTTAGCAGTGCCGGGATCGCCAACTATGAGAATGTGTATATCTCCACGTATACGTGTTCCATCCTCTGTTACTTTGGGCACGCCACCAAAGAGTGCAAGTGCTATGGCTTCCTTTATATCCCAATGACCATAGATTGCAGGTGCAATGCTAGCTATGATTTTCTTCCTAACCCATGGGTCACGTGCAAGTAGTTTTATTCTCTCTTCATCCTCTCTCGTTATAACTACCTCTTCTAGAACCTTTTGTGAAACTTCAAGATGATTTGCTTCAATGAAAAGCTCGTATATTACCCTTTTTTTGGATATGGAATCTGGTCTTACACGTACAACGCCCACTATTGCTACACGATCTCCTGGCCTTGCACTATCAACTAGTTCATCGGTTAAAACAACTTCTATGCTTCGTGGCAGTTGTCCTGGGGGGATCTCTTCTGGCCTTTCTTGTATAACTATTTTTTGCCAGTCTATAAATTGTGATTTTTCAGGCAATAGCTGGAGTTGGCCACTTCTCTTTCCACAAACTGGGCAAAGTGGTGGTTTCTCAATGTATTCTCCAACGACTTCGTCGTCGGGCCAGTCAAATTCGTGACAACCTTCATCTGTGCAGTGAAGGAATCGGGCCTTTGCTATCTTCTCCTTAACTGGTGTGGATCTAACCAATATGCCCTCTATCATTACGAGTTTGCCTATGAATTCACTGCGTATTTTTCTCAATGGTGTTGTGCGTGGCAAGCCCCTTATTCTGACACTGAATTTTTGGACTTGTTCAGCATACTCGGGATTTTCTTGTACAATAGCTTCTCTAAGGGCATCAGAAGCTTGTCGTAATGCTACATCGGGTGTGTTTATAAACGCATGTGCCAGTCTTGTATCGAATATGTAGATATCGTTGAAATCGACTATTAATCCTCTTTGTCCCATAGTTATCATCTGCTTTATTCTTTCTTGATACTTATAGTTACCGTACCTATCCCTAAAACTCCTTAGGAATTCATAGAATCTTTCTCTAACATCTATGATCTCTTCTGCCTCAGCAACAGTTATGCTCATAGTATAATCACCTCTTTGGTGTCATGTTTAATCGCCATGTTTCAAGTACCTTATGTAGAATTTCTAGTAGGATCCTTTCCTCATCTGATAGTTTCGTTGATAGTTCAGCTATGGCGGTTGGGCTTCTAAGTGCAGTGAGTATTAGCGTAAGGCGTTTGTTTAGTATTTCTGCAAGATATATTAGGATGCGTTGCTTCTCCTCTAATAGTGCAGGATTGAACTCAGCTCTTATTCTTTTTTCAAGACCGTCTAAGTATTCAATTACTTGTTTGTAGAAGTCTTTTGGTAAGGGTTCTAGCTCTGCAGGATTCTTTGCTGATACTACTGTAAAATGTATACGTGCTATATCTTCAATTCCTATTCCTGTTTCTACAATCTCTGCAATACCATCCTCAGATAAGATTCGGGCTACCCATCTGGGAAGCTCTATTTCAGTACCTTTTTGTAATTCCATTGTAAAGCCATCAACGGTTATCCTCCCGAAATCTTTGACAACCATAACTCTTGTAGGTTTCACTTCGTAGTATAAGTTCTGTGCCTTTAAGTAGAGTTCAACTGTACTTTTAGCTATACTTGCTATATCCATTATCCGCTCGTCCCATAGTGGTTGATTATAGTTGGCTCGCAGCCTTAATATAGGTTGGAGTTCAAGGCATAGAATCTAGCTTAGCGGGGAGGAGTAAGTGAGTAGTATTTCTGAGCTCCTATGGGCAGAAAAATATCGACCAAGAAGTCTTGATGAGATTGTTAATCAAGAAGAAGTCGTAAGAAGACTTAAGAGGTTTGTTGAGGAAAAGAATATGCCGCATCTTCTATTTGTAGGCCCTCCGGGCACTGGTAAGACTACTGCAGCGCATGCCCTGGCACACGACCTATATGGAGAAAACTATATGCAGTTTATGCTGGAGTTGAATGCTAGCGATGAGCGTGGTATTGACACCATAAGAACCAAAGTTAAAGAATTCGCCCGAAGCCGTCCACCACAAGATGTTCCCTTTAAGATAGTTTTGCTTGATGAAGCAGATAACATGACTGCTGATGCACAACAAGCTCTCCGAAGGTTAATGGAGATGTACACTGTAACCACTAGATTCATTTTAATAGCAAATTATCCAAGCAAAATTATTGAGCCTATTCAGTCTAGATGTGCACTATTCCGGTTTACGCCGCTGAAAAAAGAAGATGTAATAGGCCGTCTCAAATTGATATGTGAACAAGAAGGATGTATCTATACTGAGGAAGGACTTGAAACAATATATGAGGTTAGTGAGGGTGACATGCGTCGTGCAATAAATATACTTCAAGCTGCAGCTGCAATAGGTAGAGTGACTCCAGAAACAGTGTATAAAGTTGTAGGGTTAGCCCATCCTAGGGAGATAAGAGAAATGATAAAACTTGCTCTTGACGGTAATTTCATGGAGGCTAGGAATAAGCTTAGACAATTGATGATAAATTACGGGCTTAGTGGTACGGATGTAATAAAACAAATACATAGGGAAGTGTTTAGTAATGAATTGAAACTTCCAGAAGATCTTCGTGTCATGATAGCTGATTATGCTGGTGAAATACAGTTTAGATTAGTAGAAGGTGCGGATGACGAGATACAATTGAATGCATTTCTAGCTTGGTTATCGTTGCTGGGTAAGAAGCTTCGTGGTACACCAGCCTAGTAGCAGGGCCTTAACAATAGGTGGGGATAGTATTTTGGCTTATAGGCATATACCTTGGATAGTAAAGTATAGGCCTAAAAAAATAGATGAGGTAGTAAACCAGGAGCAAGCCAAGAGGCAGTTCATTCCATGGTTACAACAATGGCTCAGTGGCCGTATACCTGAAAAAAAGGCAGCATTACTTTATGGGCCCGCGGGTGTAGGTAAAACCAGTCTTGTTGAGGCAGCGGCCCACGAGTATAAATTAGAGCTTGTTGAAATGAATGCTTCTGATTTTCGTAGAAAGGAAGATATTGAAAGAGTGGCAAAAATAGCAGCTACCCAATCCAGCTTATTTGGGCGTAAAAGGATAATATTACTAGATGAAGTTGATGGCATATCTGGTACTGCAGATAAAGGGGGATTAGATGCTATATTAGAATTGATATCGATTACAAATCATCCCATTGTAATGACAGCCAATGATCCTTGGGATCAAAAGCTTAAACCGCTTCGTGATGCATCGCTCCTAATCGGATTTAATAGGCTCTCGGAACGAGACATAGTCCTTGTACTTAAAAAGATATGCAGTATTGAGGGAATAGAATGTGAAGAAGATGCATTGAAGTACATTGCTTCAAGGGCTGAAGGCGATTTAAGGTCTGCTATTAATGATTTACAAGCAATTGCAGAGGGATATGGAAGAGTTACACTAGGAATTGCGAAGGCACTTGTTTCTGGTAGAGATAGAGAGTATAATCCTTGGGAAATGTTACGCAACCTATTTTTGTCAAAATATGCTTGGCAAGCTAAACGAGCAGTGACACATACTAATCTAGATTACGAGACTCTTATAGAATGGATTAACGAGAACATAGCAAACCAATATACTGATCTTGAAGACGTTTGGCGCGCACATGAGGCACTAGCGCGAGCTGATCAATACCTTGGACGCATAAGAAAAACGCTCTCATGGGATTTACTCTCATATGTCTTCGATCTAGCTGGACCTGGCGTAGCCTTATCTAGAAAGAAAAGTAGGTTTCGTTGGGCAAAATACCAATATCCACAAAAAATAATACTTATGGCACGCACCAAAGAGGCACGAGAAGTACGTGAAGCTATAGCTGAGCATTTGGCTCGTAGATTGCACATGTCTAAAGCAACAGTGAAGAACGATGTTTTGCCTTATCTGCTAGTAATATTTCGCGAAAGACCTGATTTAGCAGCAAAAATAGCCATAGCATACAATTTCACTGACGGAATGATTAAGTACCTTGCAGGACCTATGGCGAATGAAGTAATGGGTTATGTTAGAAAACTTAGGGAGGGCGTATCTGAGGCGGTTACTATAAGTTCAAGTAGTAAGACAGTGCAGCCAATGCTAAGTGGGAGAAAAACTAGTTTGGAGCGTCGAACTAGTACGGGAACAACTAGTAGACGGAGGAGATCTTCCCGTACTCGGTCAAATAAAGGTCAAAGAACATTGTTTTAACCTGACAGTGTATTACTCATTTCTGTCTATAGTTATTTTTGTCTTTGAAATTACTCGAATTTCTTCAATTCTAGTCCAGGGGTATTGGCCTTTATTGTCTTTTTCATACTTTTTGACGGCATCCCAGATATTGAGTAATGCTACTGACACAGCGGTTAGGGCCTCCATTTCTACACCAGTTTGTGCAATTGCCTTAACGTTTGCAAAGCATTCAACATGTTCTTCGTCTGCTATTTTGCATTCTACATTTACATGTGTTATCGGAATAGGGTGGCATAAGGGTAATAGAATTGGTGTTGTCTTCGTGGCGAGTATTCCTGCTACCTCAGCTAATCTAAGAGGGTTGCCTTTTTCGATTTTCCCGTGTCTTATAAGCTGTATAGTTTCCTTTCTTAAACGAATTTTTCCATAGGCTACAGCTTCACGTAGCATAGGCTCTTTTTTTGAAATATCAATCATTTTTATGTGATTCAAGACTAGTTTCACCTATACTTAGACTCGTTCTCTTCTAGGGCTTTTATGAGATCTAGTACTAGGAGTAATCTTGGATTATCGTAGCGGAGGCTATAAATTCTAGTTCTGCCTATATTTATTTCCTCAACATACCCTGCATCGATCAATTCGTGTAAATGTTTCCTAACTAGACTATAGCGTAAACCTGTAAGCTTTACTAGCGACGTTATATTTACTTGACCGTACTTAGCCAGTACTTTCAAAATCTTTATCTTTCCCTTACTACCTAAAAAGTCTTCAATCATTGTTATTACTCCTCTTAGTTTCTATGAGTTCTAATACTCGTTTCTCAAAGGCCTCAAGGGGTCCTATGTTTATGCTTATCAATGTACTTTTGCCGCGGAAACCTTTACCGGAAGTTCGTGCATCTATAACACCAAGTTTCTTTAAGTTCATGACATACTCGTAAACCTGTGTATGCTTGCGTGGCTTAAGCCCCATTTCTTCACATATACTTTGGTATTCTTTTTCAACCTCGCCTATTCTTACATAGGGTTCGTCCTTAATTCTAAGTGTTCGTATTGCAGCAAGCAGCACTAGTAATTCATGTAATTGTAAGAATCTTAGACTATCAGTCATTATTGAGATGTTGGGATTTGTCTTTGTATATGCTTTACGTACATGCTCGATTGTGACCATGTCAGAAGATTCGTTATCAGCTACCTCGCCGGCCAGCAGTAGTATTTCTAATGCTAATCTAGCATTACCGGAACCACCGTGATCAGCTCCTACTATATCTGCGATGTACTTTAATACTTCATCGGCTACAGTTCCTGGGTGAAAAGCCTCCTCAACCCTATATTTCAATATGTCGTAAAGTTCATCGCTTGTATATGGTTTGAAGTAAACGATGTTCCTTATGAGATAGCTTTCTGTTGCTGCATCCAGTCTTCCAAGATTTGTTAGATCACGTGCTATAAAAATGAAATTTATTCGTTTCACTAGTTCTGGGTGTTCATCATATGTTCTTACTAAGAAGTAAACTGCATCGTTTCCTGCCACTTCTATGAAGTAATCAAATTCATCAAGTGTTATTATCACATATCTGTCGCGTTCTTCTAGAAAACGGAGTATTATTGAATACATTTCTTGGACAGAGAGACCACGTGGTGGTATGGGTATATGTAATTGTTTTGCTATTTCTTGTACAACAAAGTATAATGTGCGGTCGCGATGACAGTTAACATGTACATAGTCTAGTTTTATGCCACGTTGCCGGGCTAATAGTTTAAAATCGCTTCCGAACCTACGTGCGGTTACGGTTTTTCCAGTTCCTATACCACCGACAAGAAGTACTCGTTGGGAAATAGATCCAGGCTCCACTAGGATAGTTCTAAAATATTCGGCAAGCATCCTTAGCTGTTCTTCACGATGAGGGAGATAATTTGGTACATGGTCTGGGAAGAGTTTCTCTTTGTTTTTAAACACTGATGGTTTACCGAGAACACTTTCGATTATGTCACGTGCACTAGGCATAGTTTCGGTCTACCCATATCCATGTTTTGCAGTACTACTTATTTTGTATTTTCTGTCTCTTGTCCTCTAGTTGGCGCCACCAACGTGAAACTCTGTCCATCTTGTCTACAACAAAGCCAGCAAGCAGCATAGGACATACAACTTCGATTCTTATCAAATAATCAATGGTACTTTTATTCTCAGAAAGAAGAGGATAGTGGTTTTTGAGGACAGACAGTATAGTACCCTTATCTAAGCATTTACCACGTACCTGTACCTCTAGACCTATACTTTTATCTCGTGCATTAGCGTCGATAATGTTAAGTAGGTGGGAGACAGCTTCAATGGCATCATTAGTTTGGGGGTTCCCATGAAAATAAATAGGTAATATACGAGAGGCATAGGCAGGTGGGGTGCGTTTAATTTCCTTAATACATTTCTCTGGAGAAATGAATGTATATACTAAAGCAACGCTGTATTCATGCTTAACGGTAATAATGAGATCTTTGTCAAGAGCATATAGTGTATCACCAATTTCTTCAGCGGCACGTTCAATTCTCCAAGGCGGTGCTGTTACGATGAGTACGAGGGGCCGTCCTCTCATATACCATTTATATCTATAGCGAGGAAAGTGCATGTTTACAACACACCCGTAATGGGCAACTACTACACAATGGATTACGTGGCTTACAAAACAAGCGCCCAATCATGATTAGTTTGAGGTGGACATCGAGTAATTTGTCTCTAGGAATACGTGAGCGAAACCAACCACTTACTATATCGTAATCTTTTTTATCAACAATCCCTAGCCTTAAGGATATCCGAAATATGTGTGTATCTACTGGAAATACAGGCATACCACAATACATAAGTAATACAACGTCAGCAGTTTTTGCTCCAACACCTGGCAGAGCCATGAGAATCGATCTTGCTTCATTAACATTAAGGTTGCATAAGTGGTCAAGACTACACTTGTATTCTTTGCAAACTAGTTTAGCGACTTCATGTAATCTAATTGCACGTTGTCTATGCATTCCTGCAGGGCGAATGGCTTTGGAAAGTTCTTCGAGAGGAGCGTTTAGTATGCTTTCTGGCGTCAAGCGTCCTACGAGTTTTTCCAGGCGCTGTAATGCTCTAAAAGCGTTTACATCACTGGTATTTTGTGTTAGCATGACGGCAACAAGAATTTCAAATAACGAACTGTATTTCCTTGATGCTAGGAAGCCAACGAAATCCTTTTCACTATACTTTATGTCCTTAATAAGCTTAAGGAGCAATAAGCCACTGCATTCACTCAATAGGTTCCTCCCTGTAATAACCTCTGTCCAGTTATTGGATAACCTATTCTAAACACGTTCCAACCTGGGTATACAGCTTCGCCGCTAAGCGCTTCCTCTATTCGTAGTAGTTCATTATATTTTGCTGTGCGTTCACCACGTGCTGGTGCCCCAGCCTTTATGATGCCTGTTCGTAGGCCAACTGCTAGATGAGCTATACTAGTATCTTCAGTCTCTCCACTGCGATGACTAATAATAGCTCGCATGCCAGCATTAAAAGCTGCATGTACAACATCTATTGTCTCACTCAAAGTACCGACCTGGTTAACTTTAACTAATATAGCTGTAGAAGCCCTCATTTCAATACCTTTAAGCAGTCTACTCAAATTTGTCACATAAAGGTCGTCACCAACGACAAGAATATTTCTTTGACGAAGCTTTTGAGTAAGCTTGGCAAAAAGACTGTATTCGTCTTCATGGAAAGGGTCTTCAATACTTTTTATAGGAAACTCGTTAACGAGGTCGAGATAGTATTCAAGAAACGCATCGGTATCAAGCTCCTTCCCATCTACGAGATACTTCCCATCACGATAAAATTGTGATGCCGCGGCATCAATAGCCAGTACTATAGAGTCCTCGGTATAACCGGCCTCTCTAATGGCGTCAACAAGCAACGTCAAAGCCTCACGATTTTCTCGAAGAGGTGGAGCAAAACCACCTTCATCACCAACATTTACAGCAGAAGCACCATATCTAGTTTTAAGAATAGACTTAAGCTTCATATAAACCTCAAGCGACGCTGCAAGCGCATCACTAAAAGTATCGAAACCCACAGGGACAATCATGAACTCTTGGAAGCTTAATTCATTGCCTGCATGTACACCACCATTGATTATGTTAAGAAAAGGTACCGGTATAACGTATGCTCCAGGTCCACCGAGGTACTCAAAAAGCTCGACTCCTATCGTATTAGCAGCGGCTTTAGCCACAGCAAGTGATGTAGCTACTATAGTATTACCGCCAAGCCTAGATTTATTTGGTGTACCATCAAGCTTGCACAAAACTATATCAATTAAACGTTGTCTACGAGAATCAAGACCTTTTAGGCGTGGTGCTATAATGTTATTTACTACAGAAACAGCCTTACTGACACCCTTACCGCCAAATCGGTTGTTGCCATCTCTTAACTCAACTGCTTCATAACTTCCCCGTGAAGCACCAGCTGGAGCAGCTGCGCGTCCTCGACCACCACCAGTCTTAACTTCGACTTCGATTGTGGGAATGCCCCGTGAATCAACGATCCACCTACCCTGTACACTACGTATTATGAATCTATCGGGTAAGGACTCCATGATGCCCCCAAGTAGACTAATGACTAGCTTAAGACTTGTAAAAATACTAATCCTTAACTGCCAAAGTATACGAGATCCTGGATACGAGTATGCGTGTGCTAGTTATTGGTGCGGGCAAGGTAGGTTCAATTCTTGCTAAGACGCTTGCCGAGAAAGGCTACGACGTGATAGTAGTTGATAAGGACTCTTCAAAGATAGAATCATTAGTTGCAGTAGCAGATGTGCAAGCAATTGCAAAAGATGCGACTGATCCAGCAGTTTACGAAGAACATGTGGATCTAACCACAATAGATGTCGTTGTAGCGGTTACTAATAGGGACGAGGTAAATTTATTTATAGCGACCCTGGCACGCGAATACAATGTGCCAAGAATAATAATAAAGGTACGTGATCAACGCGTAGCTTTCCTAATACAGAAGCTTGGAATAGAACATGTTATCGTGGAACCCTTGGTCACAGCTAAAATTATAGAATCAGTAATAGAAGGGAAATATGTTACTGTAAACTTATTGCCAATATTTACGGGTAATTACCAATTAGTGTCGATAACGATAAGCGAAGGTGATGAAGCAGCAGGCAAACCACTAGATGAAGTGAATATACCAAGAGATAAAGCACGCATACTAGCAATATTCGATGGCAATACGATAAAGGATCCAGGCGAAGTGACACGACTGGAACCTGGGTACCAGGTAATAGCACTTGTAAGACGTGACTGGCTAGAAGAATTCATAGAAGCATTTCGATAAATGATGAGCAATATTAGGAATGCATTGTTGAGCTTACTTTGTGGAAGAGAGGGTGTACAAGAGATGAGTAATGGTGTGCCATCCAGTCTTCAAGATCTCTTTAGCATTCACTTTCCAATTATTCACCAGCTAATAATCGTAGTGGCAATAATCGTTGCAGCCCTGGTGGGTTTACGTTTCATAAAGTATTATTTTAGCAGGCTTGCACAAAGGAATATTCTTTCGGCAAAACTTTCTGAACAAATGTATACGCCCATCGAAGCAATAGTCTCTGCAATAACACTTATATCAATACTCTATGTCATAACACAAATACGTGAACTAATATACATTGTAATAATCCTCATAGCAGCTCTTCTTTTCTCGAACTGGAGAGTATTAGCAGATATTACAGCATACTACCTAATTGTGAGTCAGTATAATGTTCGATCAGGAGACATTATTGATGTTCCAAGCTTGGGAGTGAAAGGTAAGGTGACACGATTAACAACATTAGCAGTAATAGTAAGGACGAATGAGGGATCAACAATAATAATACCAAATAGTCTACTACTAAGTAGTCCAATACGTCATCTCAGTGCAAACCAGACTAGAATATTGCTACAAATAACTCTCAACTTACCACGAGGTATGGAAAATGCAATGATGGTACTTGGCGAAATAGAGAATAAGTTAAGAGAAATGCTAGTTGCAAAGAAACTAGTACATAGACCTCATGATATCGATGTAGCGATAACAAGTTTAGAGTCTAGTAGGGCGACATTCACGGTTTCGATACCTATCCCGGGAACTGAGACGCGGCATTACAATGTAAACATGATAGCTAAGATATTGGCTTCAGAATTAGGTAGCTATGATCCAAGAATAATTGTGAAAGGCTATGAGGTGTGAGAAATAGGGCTAGAACACTATAAATTTCAAGTAGTCAGCTTAACAACCTTACAACCGGTAGAGGAGATATGCCTAAGCGTAGACGACGTGATCCCCATATTTGCCCCGTTTGTGGAACCCATGTAGAACCCAAGAAGACATGGCAGTTGGTGTCACCCTTTCCCGATGCTAAAGGACGTATAACAATAACAGTCATGGGGTCCTTTGAATGCTCTAATTGTGGTCACAAATGGAGAGCAACGATATCGAAGCTGAAGGTTGGCGGTGACGAGGTTGAGGTTGAAACAGGTAGTAGTAAATCAAGGTTATCACATCAAGAATCCAGCGGAAAACGGGAAGGAGAGGTAATAGAGATAGATATAGATGAGGAGTAGTATTTTGAGAGAAGAAGTTAAGACCATAGCGTCACTGATAGCTGCTATGATATTAGCTTTGAGCCTAAAATACATCATAACTAGCATGGCGGGTGTGCAACAACCACTGGTAGTTGTCGAAGGTAAGAGTATGATACCAACTTTATGGAGTGGTGATCTAGTTTTAATACATCGCGTGGCAGGGGACAATATACATATAGGTGACATAATAGTATATAGAGCGCTACTAAGCGGCCATTACGTGATTCATAGAGTAGTTGATATAAACATTGTATTCGGCAAATACTACTATGTCACTAAAGGTGATTTTAATGCTTTCCCCGATAATATAACAGCAACACTACAGGAAAGATACGGAATCTCATATGATAATGTAGAAGGGAAAGTGGTAAGCATAGACTTATGGGGACACAGACTTCCTTTAAGAATCCCCTACATAGGCTACATAATCCTTATGTTTCAGTAAAAACAAAGCAACGTCTCTGATCCATGCACCAGAGCTAGATATTTTGCTAATATATCCAAGGTATTCGTAGAATCCTATCTTACCTAATCGACGCCCCCACTCATTGTATGCCGATTTAAGTTTCTTGAATGCCTTTAAGTGGAACTGGCAGAATGCATTATTTTCGACTGATTCACGTCCACAGATAAGGCACGGTCTTCTAACAGATATTATGCCAAGGCTACGAGCGATATCTAAACCTGCTTTACGCATGTGTAGTGTCTTATATTCTTTCATAAGCTTTGAAAGAACTCTCTTGGCTTCTGCTATTACGGTTACTCTGCTTTCAGCACCACGTCTTATGTTTTCTAGTTTTCTTTCAAAATACTTTGTAAGATCAACACTGGTTAATTGTGGGAAATATCTTTCTAAAACACTTGCAACAGTATAACCAAGATCAGTAACCTCAATACCCCCCTTCCCTTTTGAAACCAAGTATCTACGTTGAAATAATATCTCCACGATTCGTGCTCGAGTAGCTTCAGTACCGATACCCTTACTCTCCATCCATTTAACAAGTGTTGCTTTGGTATAAGGCTCTGGAGGCTTTGTATAATTCTTACGTATAGTAACTCTTAATAACTTGAGCTTATCCCCGGGGCTTAAAGGAACCGCGGGCATAGAGCTGATGTTGATATATGGATAGTAATCAAGCCATCCTTTATTGATGATTCTCATTATCTGTAGTTTTGTAGTAAGAGTAGTTCCAGGAGCACGGAGAGTCAAGTTTGTTTTTTCGATAATTGCTGCAGGAGCCATTGAAGCTAAGAATCTGCGCACAACTAAGTCATAGATCCTTTCTTCGTCTCGTGAAAGCCTCCCTCGAGGAATAATACCAGTAGGATGTATAGCTGGGTGTGCTGGATCATCCTTAGATCCTTGCCGTGGTCTTGGATTAGGGATTGTTGCCAACAGTTTACGTACCAGCCCTGAATAGGCATGATGGGCTTGTAGCCCTTCGAGTATCTGTCTTACGTCAATACTTGGCGGAATCCTTTGGCTATTTGTTCTTGGATAACTTATTAACGCCTCAAGATAAAGCTTCTCGGCTATCTCTTGTGTCTTAGCAGGACCATAACCATATACTCTTGCTGCCTCCATCTGCAAGTCACCTAAGTTGAATGGTGGTGGTGGATTTAGAACGCGCCGGGCATGGTCAATGCGTGTAACTATTATGTAGCCCGCACTCCTAAGCTTATTCGCTACTTCAATTGCCCTTAGCCTCTCTTCATAATTGCCGAAAGATAATTTATACTCTTGACCATTAACTTCTACTATAGCTTCAACGTTAAAGTAGGGCAATGGAACAAAGAGCTTCCGTTTAATATCCCTGCGTAAAGCCTCCATAAGAGTAGGCGATTGAACCCTACCGGCACTTAACTTAATACTCCTACCCGTTACAGTCCGCACAGCCTCCATTAGTGCACGGCTAACATTTATGCCCCAAATCCAATCTAACTCGTGCCTAGCCAGTCCAGCCTCAATGAGAGGCCAGTCAAGCGGTTCTAGTCTTTCAAATGCCCTCCTTATATCGTTTGGCGCTAATGTTGAGAAGCGCATACGTCGTGCACGTCTTAAATCACCGAATTGCTTTATTACGAGGTACCCTATAACGCTTCCCTCAATATCGTAATCACAAGCGTTTATGAAAAGCAAGGCTCTACTAGATAAAGTTTCAAGAAGACGATAATAGGGTTTCGTATAAGTAGATTCCTTTTCAATAGTCCATAGAGGTTTCCACTCATACGAGAAAACCGGGAACCCATGATCACTTGTTGTCAAACCAAATAAATGACCAACAGTCGAACCCACGACAAAGGCTTTGCTGCCTCTATAAAAAATATAATAGGGTACCTTCCATGCTACACATCTTCGTGCACGTTCGCCTCCTAATGCTTGTGCTATTCTTTGCGCAGCTTTTGGTTTTTCAGCGATAATTAGTGTATAGCTAGCGGGTAGTATACAAGTCCCTACTCTCACTATTTTACACCAAGATAGGTATTGGAGTAAGGAGGTATAGTGGAACCTAGTTTCAGCTATTAAACTATACGAGGCATAGACGGCAAGTGGTATATGATTAAAACAACTCAGAGTACTTAAGGCTCCATTCTCTTTTATCGCCATGCTCTCTTTGTTCGGTCAAGAAGCCATTGTATAGGTATGACCTGTCTGTCTCCTCTGCGCGTGTAACGTATTATTGTCATTGGGAGAACCCCGGCCTCGAACTCAGCCTTAGCGAGAAGAACGGGATCTTCTCTTATATGGCGAGGTAGCTTAGAGACATCCAATAAGGGCGGTGCACCCATACTTATCTGAAGTGCGCGTGCGCCGATTATTCTTGCTATTTCAAATCGTGTCAGTTTTCGTGGCCCTATTCGTATCACTTCATTGGTACCATATACATTGTATAGTGTCATGTTGCACCTACCCTAACCATACCAGAAGAGCAAGCAGGATCACAGCTAAGTAGGTTAAGTAGTTTTTCTTGAAGAGAGAAGAGGGTTAAGACATGATTATCCCAAGTGACTTTGAGAAAAATATCATTTAATTCACTCAATACGTGAGATGAGAAGATTTATGTTCACTCTTCACCCTTCTTGCCCTTTTCTTCTTTTTCCTTCTTTGTTGGAGCAGCAGCAATTACATCATCTATTTTTAGTATTGTTGTTGCAGCCTCAGTTGCGCTCTTGAGCACTTGTTCCTTAACTAGTATAGGTTCTATAACGTTTATTCTTGACATATCTTCTTCAATCCTAGCGTTGACTACATCAATACCTGCATAAGACTTCCCTTCTGCGTGAAGCTTTCTTAGATCCATTAGTACTTGTAGAGCGTCCATACCAGCGCTTTCAGCTAGTATTAATGGTATCTCTTCAAGGGCCTCTGCATATGCTTCTATTGCTAGTTGCTCCTTACCACCTACACTTTCGGCGTATTTTCTAAGCTTAAGTGCTAATTCAACTTCTGCAGCACCGCCGCCAGGTACAATCATAGGTCTTCTTAATATATTCCTTAGAACGTGGAGCGCGTCGTTTAAGCTTCTCTCCGCCTCATCAAGAACCATGTCATTGGCTCCACGTAGTAGTATTGTCACGGCTTTAGGATTCGGGCACCCCTCTATGAAGACCATTTTATCGTTTCCAACGCGCCTCTCCTCTACTAGCTTAGCGAAACCTATGTCGTTTGGTGTTAGGTCACGTATGCTACTGACTATTCTGCCACCCGTTGCTCTTTCAAGTTTCTCCATGTCACTTCGCTTTACACGTCTTACAGCCATGATACCCTTCTTAGCTAGGAAATGCTGGGCTACTTCGTCGATGCCCTTCTGTGTTATTACAACTATACCTGCCTTACTGGGGTCAACGCCATCTTTCTTCATTCGTTCAATTGCGATTTGATAGATCTTCTCGACATAGTCCTTTAAGATTCTGGCTTCTTCGTCTAAGAAGGCCTTGATTTGTTCTGGGCTTGTTATATTGATTTTTGCAGTTATCTCGGGTTTTTCAACTTCTAGTGGTGCATCAAGTAGCACTATATAGGCATTCTCGACTCTCTTTGGCATACCTGGATGTACGACTTCCTTGTCAAGTACAATGCCGTAAACTAATTGACTGTCAAGTAGGCTACCACCCTTTTTCTTCTCGATCTTTATGTTGTCTACTCTAACCTCATATGTACCGTCCCCTCTTGGTTCGGCAATGTGAAGAACAGCGTCAACAGCCATAGAAGTGAGTTTGTCCATTGTAGCACCGCTACCAACATACTTACTGTAAAGGGATGTAGCAGCGATCTTCTTTAGAGTCTCCTTATCATTAGTGTCTACCTTTTTACCCAATTTCTGTAATTCCTCTAGTGCGAAGGCTAGTGCCTTTTTATATCCCTCAATTATTGTTGTAGGATGAATATTTTGGTCTAATAATGTCTCAGCTTTATCTAATAGTGTTCCAGCTAAGACAACAGCACTAGTGGTGCCATCACCGACTTCTGCGTCTTGGGCTTTGGCGACTTCCACTAAGAGTTTCGCTGCCGGATGCTGAATTTCCATTTCTTTAAGCATTGTTGCACCGTCGTTTGTTATTGTGACATCACCAAAGCTGTCTACTAGCATTTTATCTAGGCCACGTGGCCCTAAGCTAGTCCTTAGTAC
>JALTZQ010000226.1 GCA_027046105.1 Pyrodictiaceae archaeon | reverse complement strand
GGGCAAACACACTCAGGATACTACTCCTATCCATAACACCATTAGTAGTACTAAATGCTGTAATAGTGAAGTTAAACAAAGAGAAGGAGACGAGAAAGCTTACAATGATAGGTGTATCAAGACTAGCCTTACTAGTCCTACTAATACCGCCATTAACCATGCTCTATGGGGTGGAGGGGGCAGCTGTATCTTTCCTTACAGCGAACAGTGTACTACTCCCTATGGCGTTAAAACACCTTCATAATGCAACGAGAAACATAGCCGTACTATGGGCTCTCCCCGCAATAATAGTAGTACTTACCCACATAGCACCGGCTAACGAGCTCTTCATGGCTATGGTAGCAGCAATAATATCATTCACAACAATACACCTAGCCAAGATAACAACACTACATGAGCTACACAATATACTAAGGATAACAATAGACGCTTTAACTAAAAGACGACAAGAGACCAACCCCCACGCTCAACCATAATAAATCTCTAGAAAACCCAGGGAGCAAAAATGCAACGAGTAGCGTTACACCCCCAAACGAGATTCTCAGCAACCCTAAAACATGGAATCGAAACTAAATACTCTAAAACCCTTAAATACAAGCCTATAAGACTCTATGGCCACAATCTACCCCCTAAACCACTATGACCTACATAGCTCCTTGTATAGAGGATTCAAAAGGCTAAAGTAGTGGTATTTGCATAGGTATTGGAGCAGCCCTCAACACTAGGAAAAACCATGAGAGCATAGTGGTTAAGGTCATAGCGACTAATAGCTTCCTCCCCCACGCCATGTAAGGGGCTAAGCATACTAGCAAAAGCGGTAAAGGTGCGTTAACAAGCAGTCTTATAAAGAGCTTGCTCATAGGCAAGACTATTCCCACAAAAACGGGTAGTGACGTGAAAAAGAGCCATGCAGATACTGGATTGCCTAAAGTCTTTGGAAAAGCTCTAGCAATACCTAACATGACCAATGATGCTGCGAGAAGGATTTCCCCTCTAAGTCCCGTGCCCCACATAAACACTTTAAGATTATGCAGGAAAGGACTATAGTATACGCTACTAGCAACAACCGATACTAAACCTGAAAAACCGGCAACAAGCGATGAAAGAGCATGTGCACTAAAGCCAGGTAGTGTAAAGAGAAGACCATAGAGTAGTCCTCGACCCCTATCCCTAGCTAGAAGGATAGAAGCTAGAAGTACTGAAGACGCAAAATACATAAATGTCCATGGATGCCATAAGCCAAGGAATACTGACGCAGTAACAATCTTAACCAAGTATTCTTTCTCGACTCCAACACCATAGAGGAGCTCTATGCACCACTTAGAGTAGAGAAGTGCTACCGGTAATGCTAGTAGGTTTGTCTGTAACCCTGAATAGACAAAGAAGGGTGCCCAATACGCCAGTGAAGCCGAGACTCCAATCACAGTTTCTAGAACACCATAACCCCACCTGTAGAGAATGTAAGCAATGGTTGTTCCAAGAATACTTAGACCAAAAATAGGCAGGACAACGTCGAAGAACACTTTTGCATTAACACCTAGGCTATAGGGCAGGTAACATACCGTGAAAGCGTAGAGTGGTCTAGACCAGCGGAAGCCGTAGAGGAAATCACCTTCAACAACACGGCTACAAGAGTTCATGTTAAAAACCGTATCCAATGACACAACATACCATCCATAAACAACGTGGGGCACCATGACTGAAAGTATAGCTAGGCCGAAACCTAAGATACTTCCTAGAAAAGCCACTAAGCCATACTGTGAACTACTTACCCCTCCACTAGAGTCACTACTAGTATTGACGGGGCCGTAGCGGATAAGCAGGTAGAGAGTTAGTGCTACACTGGCAAATCCCACTATAAGCCCGGCAACGGCTGCTGAAGACAGTAGCCCCCATGCAAGCCCAGCAGAGGAGG
>JALTZQ010000225.1 GCA_027046105.1 Pyrodictiaceae archaeon | reverse complement strand
ACATGGGTGTATATGGTTGGAGACAGCTATTCCGACAGGTAATGAGACGCTAATGACGCTACTAGAAACCGCGATGCAGAATCCAGTACTGTTAATGGCAGTAGCAACACAATTCCTATTAGGATTTGCACTTGGCTATCTAGCTGTAAAGGTTGCTAAATACATAATGTCCTTTATAGCGATATTGATACTTGGAATGGTACTTAATGTTTGGAGTCTTGGATTGACAACAGAAGATCTAATACAAATACTGGGTGAAGAAGCTGTAAAAATCAAAGATACTGTTATGTCACTATTGCAAGTATTAGGGCTACTAACCGTGGGGCCTCCGTCGGTAGGCTTTATATTAGGGTTGGTAGTGGCAATGATAAGACATTAACCTCTACTTCTTTCTCGTGATACCACCAGATAGATTTTCTCCGTAGGTGTTAACTCGAGCTTTATCGACTTGCTAATGTGGATTACTGTCAAGAGTCCACCTATAGATAGGAGGATACTGTACTTGTCTTCACCCTCCTTAATGCTTGCAACGGTTGCTTTGCCAACAAAGTCTTTACCTTCAATATATACGGGGTTTTCCCTGTAAAGAGCGAAGTATAGTTCATCGCCAATATTGTAGAGGACAATATCCTCGTGTAGATCCATTTCTACAATGATTTTTTTATCATCGGACTCTATCCTACACAAGTGCATTTTGGGAATTAGTTCCCTTTCAATAGATACAACACGGCCCCGAAACTCCAGGAGAGGCTTCGTCATCCCAAGACACCTCTCAATAGCCAATGCAGCAGTGTTATCCTGGGGAGGGAGGTATTAATTGTGGCGAGAGTAGAAGCGTGAAAACTAGGTGAAAACAATTGAGCTATGTACCTACGGGTACAAGAAGACTCTTATCAGAGCTAAATAACTTGCTTGGTAAACGCGTAGTAGCTGTACTCACTAATGGAGTGAGTTATGAGGGCACACTGATAGGGTTTGATCATCCCGACCTTAACTTGGTTTTAGCCGATGCGAAAACAAGTAGAGGGGACAAGTATCCAAGAGTTTTCATCAGGGGTACTGTACTTGCTGAGCTGCGTGCACTAGAGGTAAGCCTCTTTGATCCACAAGAATTCGCCAATTACATAGTAAAGAAGCTTGGCTTAAGACCGGATACTGTAAGAGTTTACCAAGAAGCTGGTGTAGTGGTTGTACTGAACAGTATACGAGTGACTGCTGAGGGCGTGGAGGGTGCGGGGCCATTAGTGCCCCGTATAAGTCATGCTCTCAAAGAGTATCTTGATGCCAAGGCTAGAGGAGAACAACCGCAATGAAAACCATAGGCTCATTTGAAATAAAGGATATTGACCTAGCGGCCAGAATAGGAAGACTATATACACCTCACGGAGTACTTGAAACACCAGCACTATTGCCAGTGATAGACCCTTTACGACAAGAACTTAGCACAAAAGAAATCATTGAAACCGGTTTTCGCGCGGTGATAACCAATGCTTACCTCCTCTGGCTCCGTAGACGTGAAGAGGCTATAGAAAAGGGCGTGCACGAATTACTTGGGGTAAGCAGTATAGTAATGACAGATTCTGGCGCATACCAGCTATTACGTTATGGACGAGTACATGTAAGCCCAAGAGAAATAATAGAGTTTCAGCAAAGGATAGGTAGCGACATAGCTGTTATCCTAGATGTTCCTACAGGTGCATCGAAGGATAGGCAACAAGCAGAGTATGGGGTCAAGGAAACGCTTAGACGAGCAGTGCAAGCCCTAGAGTTAATTGATGTGGAAAACCGTGTCTGGACTTTACCAGTACAAGGAGGACCATACATAGACCTTGTTAAGTATAGTGCTTTAGAATCAGCGAAACTTCCCAAATACCAATTATATGCTCTAGGTAGCCCAACAATATCACTAGAACGTTACGACTATAGCACAATAGTTGAAATGGTATTTACTGTTAGAAGTATACTGCCAGAGCAGAAACCTCTTCACTTATTCGGTGCCGGTCATCCAATGATAATACCTTTTGTTGTCGCGTTGGGTGTTGACATGTTTGATTCAGCCTCGTACATCCTTTATGCGAGAGACGATAGGTACATGACCCCCTCCAGAACATATAGGCTACATGATCTAGACTATTTCCCTTGTAGTTGTCCCGTATGTGTAAAACGTGAGCCCAAGGATTTGATGGAATTGCCGAAACCAGAACGTACACGTCTACTAGCACAACATAACCTATATGTGCTAAGACAAGCAATAAACGAAGTTAAAACAGCAATAAGAGAAGGTAGACTATGGGAACTACTTGAGGAGAAATCACGTGCTCATCCATCAATACATACAGCTTTTAGGCTGTTCCACAAATATGTCGATTATCTCGAGAAGCGTGCACCAGGAGTTAAAGGAGGAGAAGTTCACGGCATATTCCTTTACAGCGAGGAATCACTCTGGAGACCACATATACAAAGACATTATCGAAAACTACTATCATCTTACCGACCGCGAAACACAAGCAAAAAACTAGTATTATTTCCTGTATCATCAGAGGAAAAACCAGTAACAACCTCGAAGCCATATCGTTTACTGAAAAAAATGTATCCTCAATTACACATAGTAGGCTACGCGCCATTCCTAGCTATAATACCGGAAGAGCTAGCTGAGACTTATCCACTTTCTCAACACGAATATACGCGAAACCCAAACAAGATAGTTATTGAGGAGACGGCTAAGCAAATCATAGCTTACATAAAGCACCATAACTACGACGAGGTAATAGTCTATACTAACAGTGAGGAGTGGTCTAGGGAACTTGCAGAATATGTGACATTGCTGGCTAGAAAGGAAGGGATTAAAATTGTGGGCCCGATATCTTTACCCGGGTAATTGATGTGGTCTTAGTAAGAGAGTTTACTCGGTAAGGCTTTCTACATGTATACCCGCTCAGCCTCCTTGGGCTGAAGTATAGCTTCACGTTGTTTCTCGAGTCTTGCTATCATTTCTTCAACGCGTTCCGCCTCAACAAGAAGTTCTTTAACATCCACATTAAGCTCTAGGAGCTCGTTGATCTTCTCAACAGCGATTGCAGCAGCACGTGGATCTGGGCGTTCAGCTTCAGCATAGGGTAGCAAAATAAGTGCTGGTAGGCCATATAAGTCTGCAAAGAATATTAATAGGGCAAGAGGACCTATGACGTAAAGTCCACGTTCCATTAAAGGCTCTTTAAGCTCACGTTTACACTGCCTAGTTTTAAGCCAACGTAGTTTCTCGTCCCCTTGTCGAAAACTTGCATTAAAACCACCAATGAAAATGGCCTCGTCAAAATCCATGGCGCGTGTAGCCCATTGGACAATGGCTTCAATAAAACGTGTCCTTTCCTGATCAATAGGGATATCATGATTTATCATGATGGTGATGGATCTTTCCTTAGTATTGCAACCATATATTTCAAAGGGGCCAACAATATGTCCCATATCATCAATAGTAACCGCTTCTGGCATGTACTTAGTTACCACAACACCAGCTCGTCGGCAACCAAGCTTGTCAGTTAAGTACAGTGTAGCAATGTAACCGACGAGCCCGTAGCCCTTAAAACCAGTAATGAAGTAGCGTGGCCTATTCATTTGTTCGAGCCAATCGTTGTAAATCACTCGAATACCGCGAAACTTAAACTCTTTCATACAGTACCCCTCCTCTTTCTTAATCTAACAGCTTCTCCAATACATCCCCTATTCAAGATAAGGGGTACGGGTAGCCTAAGTCTGCCCACACCTATAATATTATCATGCTGGTCAACCACTACTACTTCATCACCGGGTCTAAGCAAGGGATCTACATCCTTAACAACATTACAAGGCACCGATTTTAGACCATTGTATGCTCCAATAATGACACGGTGCCGTGGCATTGTAAAGACTTGTAGAAGTTTTTCGGCACCAAGTAGTGATAGAGAGAAAAGGTAGTCACTAGCACGTAGAACGGCGATAAGCCCACCACTGGAATCATATACCTCACGTATCCTACGTGTAGAGGGTGAAACGCCAACAATGGCGTCATTTGCTACAAGAGCATCGCCGGCAGGATAGCCAAACTGGTAATCAGCAATGGCTCTTAGTCTTTCTATCTCCCACGGCTTAGCTTTCCTCAATATCAAGAGATACCACTCCTCAAGCACCGGGTTCACATGGTCACATTTTCAGTGTATAAGTAATAGAAGCCTAAAAATAGAAACCCTCTATAACTACCCGGTGTAGTGCTGGGGCTAAACAATGCATTGGCGATGAAGCATGAGTACGCCACTAAGTGAAACTTCAATACGAGTAAACATACCATTTACGCGTGCAGCAGAAATTGTAGATAACCTTCTAGAGCAAGTCAATATGCGTAGAATAATGCCTGTCGACAAGTTAAGTGAAAACTTCTATTCAATTGAAGTCATAGTTAGAAGAGGTTTCTTAAGGGGTGTAAAGAGGGAGAAAATAACAATAGTAAAACGTGTATCAGCTCAAGCTAATGCTAAGGTATTCACGTACCAGGATGTGGATAATAAAATGACGCTCATAATAAGACTTCACAAGGAGAATGAGGACGCAACGAGGGTAGAAGTATCTTGTGCTGCAGAAAAACATCTACGTGATCTATGTTCAAAACTAACGGAAATAGCAACGACAATTCTAAGTGAGGAAGCAGCACGCTTAACCATGGAGGCTCGAAAAGAAAAACCGCCAGCAAAGCCATCAATTCCGCCAACTACAGCGGCAACCTCTAGTTCGTCATCTAGGATAAGCTCACGCCCACTAGAAGCTAGTATTACGATACAACGAGACCTCGAGAATATATTGGATGATCCAGCAAATCTAGCGATTCGAATACTGCGCGCAGAGATACTATACCGTACAAACCTTTCAGGATCACTAGACGCTGACGAAATAGTTGCGCAAGTAAAAAAGGTAATGGAGAATGCGGGTGCAGAGGCCGTTTTCGCGACGCTAAGCAGTGGAGAAAAAACACTAGTAATAGTAATGACGCGCAATGGTAATGTTTATGCAGCGTTACATGAGATCGACAAAGCTACAAGGATAAAGCACGAAGAACTAAGGGAAAAGATTAATGAGTTTGCAAGGATAGGTTCGCCCATTCGCTTAACAGTCTATAAGTTGTAGGATCATTGTATATGAAATGAATAGGTAGATGAGGATTATAAAACTAGCTTATGCCAGGCAGTTGTGGACCGAAGAAAATTAGCGTAGCTATACTTATGAGCATCGTTACTATTGCCAGTACCGTTGCATGTATAAAGCCAGCGGCAGTCATCATAGATTGTACCTTACCAACAATTAACCCCATAAGCCAACTATTAAATACTGAACCTACAGTGGTAGCGATAAGCAATAAGGTAATGTCTTTAGCAGTAAGCCCAGTAGCTAGCCCTGTGCCTTCAAGTTCTGCACCACTAACAGCTTGGACAAGCATGATAAGCGTTACTACACTTGATACACTTATTAGTATAGAACCGAAGTAGGGCATAAAGGCGTACGTTCTAAGTCTCCTTCTCAGCTCGTCAATAAAGCTTGCAAGTGATGAAACATAACGTGCTAATGTGTCAAACATTTGAGGACTTCCTCCACCAACATCAATAGCATCTATAAGTATCCTCATATTTACTAAAAGGAACCAGTCACGATAACCACGTAGTGCTCTTTTGATAGCTGTTTCAACGCTAAGTCCAACACTAAGAGCACCAGCAATGCGTCGTACAATACTTGTCAAAGCGCCATAGTCTCTTGAGGAGAGCATTATGATACTTTTCTCTGGACTTAAACCCGTTTTACGTACTTCAGCAAGATCCCTCATAAATTCAGCTAATGTATGGTGTAGTCTTCGAATCTTTTTAGAAATTGATATAAATGTATATGCTGGTGGTAGACTAGCCGTAATGAGTGACAGTGAAAAAACAACAATGAGATTAATTACGTCGCCAAGCCCTAAGGGCGCCCCTAGGAATATTTTCACAGCGCCACTTAATGGTAAAAGCAGTATAAACACAAGAATAGACAATGGGATACTCAAAATGAGCCAAGCATATGGTTCGCGATGGTATATTGGCGTTTTTGGCTGCGAGGAGTCAATTATGAATATCATTAGAACAGTTAAGGTAGGCATTAGAATAAATGTATAGAGGAGTATGCCTGCAAGTCCACCCATACCCGGCTGACCAGCTGCAGGTATAATTCCGCTTACAACAAAGAATATGTAGAAGGAAAGTGTGCCAATAATAGCTATAGCAATATATGCTTCAACAACAAGTCCAATCTTATCTGCTAAGCTACGGAGAACTTCGGCATACGAGCGAAAGATGTCACTAGTCTTTATTTCGAGGTAATGAAGTACATCACCACCTGTACGCACAGTAGTGGTATAGCCTAGCATCAGCTCACGATAAGTCCTCGAAGGATGATCATAGGCATTTCTCTCTATTGCTGTAAGAGGATCCATACCGAAAACCTTTATATCCCTTATAATCCTCATAGCCTCCTCACGTAAAGCCTTAAACACTCTAAGACCAGCGACTTTCTCTATAATCTTCTCAGGAGCGGCCCCACCAAAAGCCATAAGCGTCATATATGCAGCAAAGTATGGCAGCTCAGATTCAACAGATTTCTCTCTAGCACCACGTTTGATGTAAGGATAGCTTAACCCTATACCAAAAACAAGTAATGCAGTAACAATACTAAATACAAGTACAAGAAGCTTTACAATGTAGTCTAAGGGTGTAAGGATATAAACAAAGATGAAGATGATAAAGCCGATGGCAAATGTAGTGAACGTGTAGAATAGAAGCTTAGCAGCATATACAACAGGAAAAACCTCCATAGCGGCCTCCTTTATTGGACGAGATAGCTCAAAACCTTTGACTAGCTTCGCGGCAATACGCCCAAATAAAAGCAGTGATAATCTTTCAACTATAACTGATAAAGTTATTTTTTCGGCTTCCTCAGTCTTTCTACGAATTAATTGTGAGGTCATGATCTATAACCTCACGAGCTGTTTATGATCCTGCGGATTATCTTAGTTAGAGACATAATGGGATGTGTAGTCTTTAGCTGGAACCCTTAAACAGTTTAACCTCAGGGAAGACAATGCTTTTCATGTCCTCCCTAATTTAGGTCTTTAATGAAGAAGCGTCAAGTCCTATAGTTCTGAGTTCAGCTACCGCTTGCTCATATATCCTTGCTGGATTAACATAGTATTTATGGACAATTCGTGCTACATCACGGTAATTTCTAAGTCTTCTTGCCTTCATCCATAATAGCACTATTGCTCTTTTCTCCACCTCCTCCTTAGCCCACTCAAAGTCCTTGCCACGAAACTCAGCTATTTCACGAAGTCTTAAACTCATATCAAGCTTTACGTCATGATGGTCTTCAGCGGCACGCCACTTAGATACAGTTACATAGTCATTGTAGTCACGTACCTCCCAGACTTCAGTTACACGACGAACTGTTCTTGGCCTTCCAGAAGGATCAGTCATAATTATTCTTTTTATCACAAGAGCAAAGTTCATTAGTGGAATATAGCTTGTAGGGATATTCATTGGTGGACTTGTAAGCCTCTTAACAGCTGCATCTATGTGCTCAGCGTGTATTGTTGTCAAACCGCCATGACCTGTTGCTATTGCCTGGAATAATACGTAGGCTTCTTCACCACGCACCTCGCCAACAATAATAACATCAGGTCTATAACGAAGACTAACCTTAACAAGATCAAAAAGTGTTATTTCACCTATCTTCTCAGTACCAACACCATAACTTGGCCTAGCTACAAGCTGTACCCAGTTCTCAAGGGGGAGCTTCAACTCTGGTGTATCTTCTATTGTTACAACCTTTATCGTTGGCCTAAAGAGTGTAGCCAGTGCATTTAGAGTTGAGGTTTTACCAGCACCAGTCACACCCATAATGAGGCCGGTCATCTTGTGCTCAATCAGTATCCATAGATATGCTGCTAAAATGGGCGATACTGCACCACCAGCAAGCATATCGACTATAGTTATTGGGTCTTCACGGAATTTACGTATAGTAAAAGTCGAACCGGAAGTTGAAACCTCGTGCTTGTATGTAGCAGCTAAACGATGGCCTCCAGGGAGGATGGCATCGACAATAGGGAATGCTACTGAAACATGTTTTCCAGCTTTATGTACTAAACGAACAACAAGAGAATCAAGCTCATCCTCGTCTTCAAACACTATATTTGTAGGTATGTACTCAAACTCTCTATGCCAAACATAGATTGGTCTAGCAACACCATCACACGAAATATCTTCTATGTATGGGTCTTTCATCAATGGATCTATAGGGCCAAATCCTACCGTGTCACGCACAACATAATAGAGGATTTTACTCCATGAAACACCTGGTGTACGGCCAAGCCTAAGCCTATATTGTGTTATAACTCTACGCGCCTCTTTCGTGAAATACTCAGTTGGATCTACGCCTACCGGTGGAGGCCTAAGCTCCCAATATAGGATCTCAATTATTTTCTTATATACCTTATACTCTTGATCATTTAATGGTACTTCGTCAACTATGTAACGAATCTCACCGGTTTCCGGATTCTCAACTATTCGTGCATAGGCCCAAGGCTCTATTAGTGGATATGCCTTAACGAGCCTAAAGCCAGGTGCAAGCTTCACCGTAGTATATCCACGGATTCGTTCACGCAGTACGGCTGTCTCTTCACGTCTAAGTTCCTCCAAAAACTCTGCTTCACCTATTTTCCCAGAAACATCTTCTATTACACTCCCTTTCTTCCTCCGAAACCGGAGCTTTAGCACCATTGTCACCGACCTCAAGTTTAAAGCTAGTGGTTACTGAAAGAGTAATTGCAGCATTACTAGTCCTCCTCAAATACAAGCTCTTGGCCGGGACCTATATCTATCTAATGCTTTAGTTCTCGCCTAAACTATAGCAAATGTACCAATGTATCGCTGACCGTGTTATATGGTGAGACGTGAAGTAATAATGTATTTATTTCCGTTGGAGACTAATGCATAGTATCAGGCACCGAAATCATGACTAGGCAGTCTAGGGCTCGAATAACATTGCTCAATTACATGTTCAACACCATAATGCTAGTCATTATGATAGCTACTCTCGGATTTCTCGCTAGTTTCACAAGCAATGCACTAGCAATAAGCGTTGACGACTTAGTAAAGCTTGGAAGACCAGTTGCAATCCATCTAGAAACAGGCCTTCCTCGTGCTATATACATTGATGAGGCTAACTCGAAAATAATTCTAGTGAGTATGTTGCCTAATAAAAACGTGTATGTTTTGTCAGTACTAAAATATGATCTCCTGGAGAGACAATACATCCTATACCCAGTTAA
>JALTZQ010000224.1 GCA_027046105.1 Pyrodictiaceae archaeon | reverse complement strand
GGAATGAGGGTGGGGGTTTAAATACCTTCATGAGAACACTCTATAGAGGACCTCTCATCAACCCCCCTTATAGGCATGGAGTGTCCCCATGAGACAGCAACCCAGAAAAAGGAGTAAGAGGAACACTATTAGTGGAAAACAAAAACACAAAACCAATAACCCACACACCCACACTCAAAAGAGAATTGCAAGTTGAATTCCCGAGGACAAGGGTGGACACACCCTGAACCCCCCACACTCAAAAGAGAATTGCAAGAACTCAGCTAACACCGTGTCCAACTCCGGGTCGGGTATGATGCCCACACTCAAAAGAGAATTGCAAGACCAGGTTGACTGGGAGGCCTAAGCCTGGGTGATACGGTCGCAAAACTTAAAAGAGAAATTGTAAGATGGGCTATTGTTAGTCTAACTCAGATGGTATGAACTGTACGTATTTGTGCTTGCAATTCTCTTTTGAGTTTGGTGGGAGTCTTTACCATAGGGTTAACCATTGCAATTCTCTACTGAGTTCTGGTTGTAGGGGTATCGGGTGCCATTATGGGTTGGAAAAGAGTGTGTAGGGGCTAGGCTCTTTCTACTGAGTTTGCTAGTATCTTGTTGGCTGTGTTTTCCGCCCATTTGTAGCCTGCTTCTTTTATGGTTCTTAGTTGTTGGGGGTTGTTGATGTTTAGTTCTCTTAATACGTGTACCGCGTAGCCTCGTGGGTTCATTGTGGTGTACTGTGTTCTTCCGTCTAGGAGTACTGCTGCTATGTAGTCTGAGGCTGCGAGTAGCCCGGTTAGGGTTGAGACGACTGCTGTGATTGCTGGCTGCTTTCTCTCGATGTTTACGAGTCTCTTTCTTACTCTTGCCTCAGCTTCTAGCGGGTTAGGGGGTTTCGTTGTATCCGCGAGTTTCTGTAGGATACTGGATACCGTGTCTAATAGTATGCTTGTATTCCTATACTCGTCTGCTAATGCTCTTAAGTCTTCCTGGCTTAGACTCTCTACTCTACCTTGCCTAGCGGCTGCCCTGCATGCAGAAAGACTTCTCATGCCATGGTGGTGTCTTAGTACAGCTGTTGCAGTTGCCGCCGAGAAAGCCTCCACTACTAGTCTATCGGCCTCTACTCGTCGTAGTAGCTCGTAGACTGTCTCCATGGCTATCCAGCCCCCGGCCATTTCATGGCATGTAAAGTAGGGGTTTCCTCTCAACACACTCTCCTGGTATCCTCTAGCAGCCTTTCCAGCATCGTGGAGAAGTGCTGCAATCATGGATGCTAGTACTAGCTTCTCTGGCTGCCCAACAATTCTCCTCGCTATAACCTGTAGCTCGTTATGGAATAAGCCTGTAAGGACTCCAAGCGTGTTAATGCTGTGATCGAGTAGTCTTACACCAGTCCACGCATAGAGGGCCATTTAGTTGAACACCTCCCTTCAAGACTATACTCCTTAGGGTGCTCTCCGGCCTAGACAGCTACTTGCAGGCCTAGGCGTGGTGTGTATGCACCCTCTCTTACCAGTAGGGCTAGGTTATTGAGCCTCATGTTTACCTTCTTTGAGAGCCTTTCGAGAAGTGAATAGTATTTCTTGTAGTAGCTGCTACAGTCTCTTAGCATCTCTTCTACCTCCTTAGCCTCGATAGTAGCTTCCATGGTCTCGGCATCGCCCACTCCATAGCCGATGGCTAGCACCTTGCAACTGCTATTGGTGCAGTCTAGTAGTGTCCTCCACCTATCTCGTGTCTTAAGCCAGTCTAGCTGGGCTTCAAGGAAATCATAGCCTTCACCTACTGGGACAGCTAGGTGTATAAGAATAGTTTCTCTGACTAAGCTACAGAACTGTCGCAGCAATACACGAGCATAAGATGAGTCGCCAAGCGCGGATGCTACTATGTATTCTAGGAGCCTCGTATAGGCTAGTTGTCTTACTCCTAGCCGTCTAGGCTCTAGCCCCGTAGACTCATGGATCTCGATGAGGTGCCGGAAACTCTTCCCCGCATTAGTATCGTCGAGTAGTCTCCACTCGATCCCAGCCCCACTACTAGTAAGGTTTTTCATCGACTTTAGCGTCTCTAAGGCTATGTCGCCATACGGTTGAAGTGTTTCCGGAGCGTATACAGCGACTACGGGTGGCTCATTGAGACATGTCTCCCTTTTCTCCCTGCTTCTGCAGAGTCTCCCCGCACGCTGAGCTAGACTGCTTGGTGCAGCAGCCTCGGTAACCAAGACTTCAGCATCGACGTCTACACCAGCCTCTATAACCTGTGTTGCCACGACGATCCTGGCTCTCCCTATACCCTCTATAGCCTTCTCCCTATCGCCCTGCGTAAGGCGGCCATGAACTAACACAACGCTGTCTTCGCCTAGCCGGCTTACAAGCTCCTGGTAAACGCTTAGGGCAGCCCCGACAGTGTTTACCGTGTAAAGCACTTTACGCCCTGTCTCCGCAAACGAGACAGCAAGGTCTATGGCCTCCTGCACTCCCTGGAGGATTAGGGTTTTCCACGTGAACGAGTTCTCCTCCTCAAAGACACGATCATGGATACACCTCCACTCATTGCTGCATGGACTGCAATTCCTGCATACAGCGAGCACGGGGCCACCGATAACGCTGGCAACGTCCCTCATTAGCCGTGTGGCCATGGTAGCTGTCTCGATGACAACTGATGTCGTAGTATCCCTTAGTACGCGGAGCACCGTTGAAAGGTATAGTCTTGAGAGGGGGGCCTCCTCTAGCCATGGCTCAGCGTAGAGGTGTGCCTCGTCAAAGACTACTAGGGATGTGAATATTGATGCTCGTGGTAGCTCGTAGTGTCCCTCTAGCCGCCTCATCTCGTAACTCGTCATTAAGAGAGGTAGCTCGGCTATGGGGAGCCTTGCAAGATTCAATGCGAAGCTATCAAGTGTCGAGACTACAGCCTTTCGTAGCATGAAGGGGCTATAGCCTTCCTTGTCCAAGCTTAAACCGGCAAGGTAGCCCGCGTTACTGCCGAAGACTTCGCGGAGGTATAGGTATTGTTGCCTAACAAGGGCTCTAAGGGGGAGAACATGTATTGCCCTAGTGGCTACCCCAGTCTTCTCAGTCTCCTCAAGGAGTATTGGCAGGGACTTACTCTTACCATACCCGGTAGGCGCTACTAGAACCGCGTTATGGCCCTCGCTTACTTCCCGGGCCAGTTCCTCGACACCCTTGCGTTGAAGAAGCATAGTATCCTCCTACTAGCCTCCCACTACTACCCCTTTGCTAACGCTCTGGGCTAAGCTAGCGGCTAGACTAGTGAGCAAGCCCCTCAATTGCTGACAGTCATTACTCTCTGCTGCACCGCGCAGCATACGCGTACAGTCGTAAAGGTAGATGTTGTTCGAGGTCACGGTGTAGAGGTAGAGCTTCTGGATACAGTGACCGACAGCCCTAAAGCCCGTATCACCTTCACGTAGTACTCTACATAGGCTTCCACGCTCAATAGCCCTAGCCAACGCGGAAGCCATTTTCGTTAATGGACGGCTCCCAAGCATACATATGGGCTCAGAGAACCCTAGCGGGAAAAGGGAGTTCAGGATAGCCCTATTACGAGCCTCGGAAACCACAGCCGCATACAATAGGTCTAGTTCTGGCGCACCACAAGCTTCACCGGGTTCTGCCTCGAGGAGCTCAGCAACAAGAGCAGCACCATATAGTAAGACTAGCACGTCAATGCTTACCGGCAACTTCCTCACGTTAACACTATACCTTAACACTCTACCGAAGGGTGGAAGATCCCCTGCCGACGTCAGCGATAAGACCATGTAGAGTCTTCCCACACCATCAAGGTCAAGAATGCTTGCCTCTGGATGTGGTAGAATATAGAAGCCTTTATCATCTATCCTCCCAAGCTTTGAGAGAATACCACCAATAAGTGCAAGTAGATAACCATGCACATTTATCTTCTGTCCCACGCTACCGGTTCTCTCGAAGCCAGCCATGCGGCGCATGTACTCGAAGGTGTTAAGCTTCATTATCACTGCTGCTGTTAGGGATTGCCTCGCCGTCTCCGCTATCTTGCCATTCTCGAGGTGCTCGACGAGCCTATGTGTAGCCTCCCTCCAGCCACTCACACGCTCCCCAATAACCGATCTCAAGGGCTTCCCATCATTACCGTAGAATCTTGGTGGATGCGCGAGCCCCTCTTCTAGGAGTTGCTCAGCGAGCTCCCAAGCCTCAACCACGAGGCGCCTATAGTCGTCAAAGGAATTGAACACCGCTGCTGTCGACCCAACACTGTTAACGAGCCCAGGGTCTATACTGAGGGCTAGTAGCTGGAAACTCCTCCCCAGCCAACCTGGAGGGAATAGTTCAACACTAAACAAGGGCTACACCACCCCATCCTCATCGTCTAAGAGCTTGCGATGCAGAGAGCCCTTTGGCCTGGATGACAATAGACTACTCGTGCATTCCTTGGCATGAACTCGGGGAGAGGGCTCTTCGGGGGAGGAACTAGGAGTGTTGAAGTTGACGTGGCTGATGCTGGCATATAGTACGACTTGTAGGCTGGAATAGCTGTTTCTCCGCAGAGGAGCCTAGGATCAAGCCCCCACATGTTAATAGTCCTAACGAGGTCTGTTCTAGCTGAGGGCTCTACGAGCTCAGAGTCCTGGTAGAGTAGTGACTCGAAGACACCACTACTCGTAGCCGGCTTAACAGCCTCTGCATCCACAACGGCTACGACACCTTCCTTAGATCCTAGCCTCCAACCAGCCCATGCAAGCGCGTCAGCAAGGGTTCTAGTGGATTCTCCAAGGCTTGCAGCAAGCCCTTCAACATCTACTACTAGGGCAATATACAGCCTAGCGGCAGGCCCGTAGGCTGCACCCACTGCTTGAGCTGAAAAGGCGAACTTCTTCCACTCCGTCCTCCTACGCTGGTATATTAGCGAAGCCACGTGGGCGAGATCACTATAAACTATGAGTCCACTAGGGCTTTCGGGGTCGAGTCCTGCACCTGCTGCAAGCACATGCTCCGCAAGCAGTGAAGCAACACTACATGTACCCTTCTTTCCCGTCTTCGTGTATTCTGGTATGCCTAGTAGGCGGGCTAGGGGCTCAGCGTAGAAGCCCACAATAGTTGTTGGTGGGGGTACGGGTAGGGCGGGTTGTGCAGCAGAGGCTCCTGCGTAGCGGACGCTAAATCCCCAGACTAGCTCTACTCTGGAGACGAGCATTAGGGGCTTCAAGACTTCCCTGCACCTAGCAGTTCCAGCGCCTTACTCTTCGCCATTCTTACGGCTTCGAGGTAGTCGCTTGCAGTTTCTACCGTGACTCCCTCGCATTGCTTACTGGGTTTTTCGAGCTCCTCACCACCAGAGTAGTATATTATTGTGGCCTGGAACTGGTCAACCATGCTAGCCATCGAGCACGCCCTACTATGTGTTTCAGCGAGGAATCCTCTATCGTGGCCCGGTGATACATTGAATGGTAATGGCTTTGATACGGCTGCTACTAGGCTTAGTATCTTCCAGTGGGGCTGGAATCTGGAAGTCTTAGCACCCCATGCCATTCCTCCAAGTAGTGCAGCTAGGGCGTCAAAAGCCGCCTCTATACGCCTAGTCCTCTCCTCGACGGGTAGTATGTATGCTTCTCTTCCCGCTGCTCCCTCGTTCTCCATGCTGCGCTCACCTATACCGGAGACGTCAAGGGCAAAGTAGAACACGTAGGGCGCGCTACCTATTTCGACATAGTATATTGCTTGCTCTTCTTGCCTAGCACCTGGCGAGTACCTTACATGGAATTGGGCCTCGGTTGCAGCTGCACCAGCTTCCAGGGCATCGAGCGCGGGCACCATGTAGCCGACACGGAACCTCGAAGTCCTCTTCACGGTCATATCGGTATATAGGAAGCCTCCCACATCCTCTACAACACAGTTCTTGACAATGTATTCCTCGGCGTCTGCTCCAACGCTAAACTTCTTCTTAGGATCACTAATGCCATCGTATTCTTTGAATACACTATTGTTAGCGTGTTTTAGGAATACGCCCTGGCTACAAGCCTTACACACCGGGAGCTTCCTTTGGTCCGCGATGCTGGCGAGTAGCTTCTGGTAGTGGTGGGCGAGGCTCTCACCACTAATCACTGGTACATAGCGTAGCACGAATCCATCACTAGAGCGTAGAACCACGGGGGCACGGCGGTGTCTAACAACATTGCCTACACTTTCAGCCATGTTTAATGCTTCGACATTGACGAGTATGCGGGCTGATAGAGAGAAGAAGACGGGCACACCTACCCACCTCCAGGGATAGGATTCCTCCTTGTTTCTTTCACCTGCCTAAGGCTAGGAGTGCAGCCATGCGGGCTAGGCGGAGCCCGTTCTCAGCCCGACGAGTGTCTAGAAGGAGTTCTGCAAGCTTCTCCACCTCGTACTTGGCTTTCTCGACGAGTTCTCCAGCATTGCTGGGGCATTCCTCGTCTGGTTGGCTGCTTAGACAGCTGCTTCTAAACACGCGTAGTGCATCGTATAGGGCTGCGAGGGCTTGGTCAGGCCCTAGTGCGTTAGCTATACGGTCGAGAACGCCAAATTGCCTCGTCTTGGCGAAGAAGGAGAGTAGTTCTGGGAGTCTATAGAGGCGAAGCTGTTCCTGCAAACAACTACACCGGGGACGCTAGGATTCCTCTTGCACAGTCTTAAACACTACCACTATCATGTCTACTTCAAAGTAGAAAACACTTTAGCAGTAGCAATGTATGGCCTAGTAGCCTAGGTGGTTTGAGGTCCCTAGAGGCGATACTACCCAGTGTTGAAGCCTCTGATTTCCTCCAGGGCTACGGGGACGGGCCCCACTGTGAAACCAACATGTTTCTCTGGTGTGAACGGTCTACGTGCCCAAGGAAGTGTATTAGGGTTTAATTTCTGTATTGGCTATATGGTGTTGGGGGAGCCGTGCATAGCTCGAGAGCTAGCCTATTGATCACGACACTGGGATTTGACGAGAAGTTCGCGTTAAGAGCACTTACCTCACATAAACCTAGTAGTCTTCGAGTACTAGCACTATACACTAGCGAGGACACCTGGAGCCGTGTGATGAAGGCCTTCTCTCAGTTAAGGGTTATTGCTAGCCAGCTTGGCATTGAAGCTGATATTGTACGCATAGACTATCATGGTGAGAAGCTCTCGGTTCTTGCTGGCCGAGTAAAGAGGTTACTTGAAAACTATGCTAGGGATGCTACTAGCATAGTGTTGGCCTTGACGGGAGGGCCTCGAATACTAGTTGTAGCCACTCTCCTAGCCGCGGTAGCGCTCCCTAGGCATCTAGCCGAGAAAATAGTCTTGAGGATAGAGGGTGAGGGTTTCGAAGCGGTAGTCACGGAGCCATTGTCTAACGTGGTACCCCTGCCGCTAGACGAGACCATGAGGAGGATTGTGAATCTCCTTCTCCAAGCCCTTAGAGAAGGGCGTAGTATAGGGCCTACCGAGGTCTCACAGAAACTAGGGATACCAAAATCTACTGCATACAAGAGGCTCCAAGAGCTTGTTGCCCTAGGTATTGCAAGTTATGACCCAAGGACACGTAGCTACCAAGCTACGGAAAGAGCATACATTAATGCTTAGCCCGGAACCAGTTAAGAGAGACCCAAATACAGTTTCTAGTGAATAGCGTCCCTCCAGGCACAACACTATTCATACAGCATGCTAGCGTAATGCATGCATATCACCATGGCTGAGGAACCTCCTAGGGGCGGCTCATCATGATCGAAACAGCCATCGTGTCCGGTAAGATCGTGTTTAGGCCCTTAAGGCGTATTCGGCTCGAAGGCTGGAGTGGTGTCTACGCTGGTAAGCTCGTGTATGATGCTTTTACCCGTGCAGGCTGTGTTGTTGATCGAGGTGGCTTCTTCCGTGTCACACCGATACGGTCTCGCCCAGGGAGCCTTGTTGGTGGATGGCTTGCCCCCGGTGAACAGTACTCGTTCCATGTTTTCCTATGGGGTATTGTCCGTTTCGACTACATGAGGTGTCTTGCACAAGGTTTCACTGATCTCCCTGACCCGGTTGAGCTCGTGGAGCTTGCTATTGAGGAGAAGAGGCTAGAAATAAGCCTGCCCGTGAACGGCGTTGATGATGAAAGGGTTATTGCTGTTGTTTATGGTGTACGGCATCTACCGACTTTCTATCGGTTCCATGGAGCAGTTATAGCCTATCCCTCGCCAAGAAGGATGATTGCGAGTATTGCACGTAGACTAGTCGACGCTATTAGTGGGTCTAGTGGTGGAGCTGAGGCAGCGGATAAACTATACCAGTTGGCCCTAAGGCTTGCTGAAAGCATTGAGTTGTACCGTGACGAGACTAGGAGGCAGAGGATACGTATTAGCCATGGAAAGGATCAACCAGTCTTCCACGGCTATGCGGAATACTACCTAGTGGCTACAGAGCCCTTGGCCAAGCTGTTCGAGAGCCTGCTAGAGGCGGCTAAGCTGCTAGGCCTAGGTGGTAGTCCAGGCTTGGGCCTAGGCCATATAGACCATGTCAAGAAGCTGAAACCAAGACACCAACCACCACCGTCTGTCCAGGAGTGGTGGCAAACACCAGTTGAAGACCGAATCACGTGACTAAAGGAGCCGTCCTCCCGGGGGGAACGGGTGGGCTGCGACTGCTCGGCAGAAGAGCAATGGGGGAGATTAGGATGCATAGACCACGTGGCCATGGAGCTTATTCTCGTCATAGCTGTATGGTTACTGGTATTAATGGAGGCCACGAAGAGCCCTCCATGGGTGAATTGGCTAATTCTACTATGCAACCCTTCTTCCTCAACAATTCTTCAGCCTCTCTAACGGCTTCGGGGGGTTCCAGGACTTTGTTGGCACCAGTAGTGTAAAGGACTAGGGCCTCAGCGATATCGTCCTCCTCTAGCCCTATGGCATGTGCGAGCTCATGTATCAAAACGTGTACAGCATAGCCTGGATCAGCTAGTACATGGGGTGAAAAGACTATCCAGCCCCCATCCCTATTCTCAGCATAGACCGCGTCTACAGCGACACCGCCACTAGTGGGGATTGCAAGAAATACGGCAAGGCGACCCCTACCAGTAACTTCTCGGAGCAATGCAAGCATTCGTTTACAAAGCACACGGTCACCACCACTACAGTCGCTTAGTAGCGAGGCAGCTCTCTTAGCAACAACAGTGAGCCTTGAGACAAGCCAATCGACACCGAATACACTGGCAGCACAAGACCATCGTGGCATGGCTTGGTCATCCCCCTAGGGTACGGTAGCTTTTGCGTTAGACGATCATGTATCTCCTGTTTGAGGTAGGCAGGTGAGCTATGATAAGCTCGCCTACAGTTTAGGCTATGCCTGCGCATAGTATCTACATTCCTATATCCTCGTCCTTGAACCCAGTGAAGGGCTTAGTAGAGAACCAGTGAAGGGGCCT
>JALTZQ010000223.1 GCA_027046105.1 Pyrodictiaceae archaeon | reverse complement strand
GTTTCGAATTCATGTCTCGGCACAAGTCTTAGCAATTGAGCGGCGATCGTATTACAATGGGCCATGGCCTGATCCTCCCGTTTGATCAATAGGTTAATGACAAACATATTGTATCAAATTGGGGTGGATCAGGCCTTCCTATTTGCCCGTTAACGGGACAGCAGTGGTGGCGTATATTGAGCAACATGGTGAGAGTGAGGAGCAATTCAAGGTGGTTGATGCTGGGGACTTCAAGTCGCATTGAACCGGCCTGGACCGGTGGCTTGGGGCCGGCTTCAGCTGGAACTGCACTTACAGTGCGTAAAATGCATGCCACCGGCTTGTAGCCGGTGGTCTGTTGAGTATAGCTGAACAGGATTGATTCGGATGAATGGAGGTGCCTTACGTGATTCAATACTTAGAAAATATAGATAAGCTAAAAACTAATGTTGGCACGAAACCTCGCTATCGCCTATCAAATGCAAATGTATTCGTCTCCTCGGATGGCTTTCACTATATCGATTATCTTGACCCCATAGAGGATATATCGCCGGAGATTGACACCACAGCACTTACTGAAAACGAAATCGCTTATATCGAGAGTTCTTTGCAGTCAAACAAGGAGCGCTTCGAGAATCAGGTCAATGCAGTAAAGCGTTATATTGACATCAAAGGTAAAAAAGTCCTCGACATCGGATGTGGAGGAGGATTATTCCTATCCAAAATGCGAGAGCAAGGAGCTGATGTCGTGGGTATAGAGCTTTCCGATAGTCGAGCGCATTATTGTATCTCTCGGCACAATATCAAGATTGTAAAGCGGCCCGTTGAAGATGATTACTGGAAAAAATATGCTGAGAGTTTTGATGTCGTGACGCTTTGGGATGTGATAGAGCATGTCAACTACCCACATGCGACACTTGTTGCTGCAACAAAGCTACTTAAGCCGGGTGGTTTGCTACTTATTGATACTCCTTGCAGAGATGCTTTTTACCATCGCGTTGGCGTATTTACCTATCGCTTGTCAAGAGGGAAATTTCCGACCTTCCTTAACGCTATGTACTCGGCGCGCCGCTTCGGGCACAAGCAGATATTTGCGACATTTGAAGTAAGACGTCTATTCGAGATGATTGGGGTTAGCGTCTTAGAGCTCAATAAATTTCATGAGCTATCATTTCCAAATCGATTCTATCTGAAAAAGCTCTTAAAATCTGATGTTATGGTTGGGTTGACGCTGCCTTTAGTTAGTATGGCGCTTTCGATTTTTCCTATACGAAATAAGATGTTGGCTATTGGCAAAAAGACTGTAGTATGAATGGCACTAAGTTAAGCCTAAACACCAGAAGATCATCAGGCTAACCTATTGAAGAGAAAGAAGGTTGCCCAAGAATCGGTTAAGATGTTTGTTACCAAGCATCCATCCCACCGACAGCGAGGACAACCTTCATGGCACACTTTAACCGTCGATCCACACAACAGCAACGTCAAGTCAGCAAACACGCGCAAGAGGCCGATGCCAACCACTTTTTCAACCTGCTGACCGATCCGCGGCTACTGGAAACGGTGGAATCGCTGCTACCCGAGCACCGGGAGCGTCAGTTTCCGCCAACGCTGGCGTTGGCCATGTTTCTCGGGCAGATCATGAGCGCGGATGGCTCCTGCCAGCATATGGTGAACCAGGCAGCCGTAGGACGGCTTTTGGCCGGAATGAATCCCGGGAGCGTCAACACCAGCGGTTACTGTCAGGCATGTCAACGCTTGCCATTGTCGATGGTTCGCAGTCTGGCCCGGAAAAGTGGCGAACTGCCAGGAGAACAGTTGCCACAACCGTGGTTGTGGCAAGGCCGGCATGTAAAACTGGTGGACGGCTCGACGATATCGATGCCGGACACCGACGAAAACCAGGCCCGCTATCCCCAGCACGGGCAGCAGGCCCCCGGCGTGGG
>JALTZQ010000222.1:1334-2002 GCA_027046105.1 Pyrodictiaceae archaeon | reverse complement strand
GTCGTAGCCCGTGCTGGGCTGCTGGATCAGCCTAACCCTCTTCATAGCCCTACACATCTCCTCGTCAATCCTGAAGTTCAAGGTGTAATCTCCTATAACGATGTCAGCGTCCTCAAGCTCCCTCAAGACCTCCCCGCGAGGCCTACCATGAACCGAGACAACCCTAATATCACCTCCAACCTCATCCCTATAAGGAGCTAGGAGTGCCTCAACAAAAGAGGCCGGGAGAGGACTCATAGACACAATCTTAAACACTCTAGCCAAGACAAGGAACCCTCATAATAAGGTCCCTAACCTCCTTCTAAGATTTTCCAAGAAGCGTTATCCAATACACGGGTAAGGAGAGTAGGACCTAGCCCTTCAGTTCCAGAGGACGAGGATGACTGCACTTAGCATGGTTGGAGGTGCTTGGGCGAAGAGGCTAGCGGTACTCGATTTAAGATTCTAAGCATACTATCTATACGCATAGAGCCTTGAGCAAGCTTAAAGATTATAGATTAATACACCGTTTAATGTATTCTAGGGGCTAGACTGGGAAATGAGGTTTAGGAGCGCCTACTACATTGAGAAAAAGTATGGCATTATGCGGGGCCAGATAGAGTATGCAACGTATAAGGGTGTTTTGGAGAAGTTTGAAAGGAGGAGAGGGTCTTCAGGCTGCACAGTAT
>JALTZQ010000222.1:0-1324 GCA_027046105.1 Pyrodictiaceae archaeon | reverse complement strand
TACATGTACATGACTAGCGTTATGAGAAAGTACGGGCTAATCAGAAACCAGATAAGAGAGGCCATTAAGAGGGGCCTGCTGAACGACTACCATGTCGTCAGAAACCCGTATCACAGCGGGAGCGAGAGTATACTAATCAACCCCCTAGAGGTCGAAAAGAAGCTAGACGAGATCAAAGCCCTGCCAAAGTACTCGATGAAGGAGATTGAGAGAAGGAGACTCTACAAGCTTAGAAGCAAGGCTAGAAACAGGCTCTCATTCAAGTGCCCCAGATGCAGTATAGTGGTAAGGCCCCTAAGGGATAGTGCGGCATTCGAGCTATACTGGGGAGAGGAGGTCAGTCTGGAGGACGCCAGGAGGGCCTTGATAATAGCGCACTACAGGCACCACCACACAAACTACTATGAGGAGAGGAGGCGCACGGAGAAGTGGCTGAGCCGGGCTGAGCTGCTAGAGTTCAGGGAAGCTCTAAAGAGGGACGAGGAAGCCAAAGAGAGGAGGTCCAAGGAGGAGAGGGAGTACTGGCTGGAGGTGGTTAGAGAGTTTAAGGATAAGGCTGTGGAGAGGGCTAGGAAGTACTATACCGAACTCGCGGTAAAACTGGCGAGGGAGGACGGCCTACTAGACTGACCTCCTCCTCCTCTCCGCCTCATGGGAGCGAGGGTTCCACTTGGGACGGGGGGTTTAGGGCTACATCCCCTCTCGGGTTCAGCCCCCGGGCCGGAGGCCCAGCTACTTCCTACCCTCGCTCGGAGGCTCGGAGTAATAGCTGTAGGACCTTGTATCACACGCGGTATTAAAGATTCTATGGAATGAAAGTTCCTTAGAAGCCCTCCCTCTCAGATATTCAGCTCCTCCTAGTCATGGCGTATGCAATGGCTGTTGAAAGTAATATTATAGCCAGTGATATTAGCAGGGCTACATCACCCCTCACTAGTAGCGGGGTGATAGTCCTCTCATTAACCACAGTTACAGTCTCGCTAAGGGTTAAAGTCACGGTTTCTGTAGGAGTAGTGGTCGCTGTTACTATAACTGTGGTTAGCGCCTTCTCCCTAGTTATAGTCGTTGTGAGCCTTATAATTTCGGTGACGCTAGTAGTTAACGTCTTCACGGTCTCATAGCTTGTTATAGTGGACGTCGTGGTCTTGAACTCGGTCTCAACCACCGTAGTCGTTACTGTGGTTGTCTCCGTGACTGTGATTGGTGTTATAGTCACAGCTTCAGGGACAACTCTAAAGTCTACAGAGTCTTCGGCCTCAGAGAAAAGAGTTTCCCCGGGGAAGCGGGCTTTAACACGCCAGACACCAGGCATATCCGGCTTGAA
>JALTZQ010000221.1 GCA_027046105.1 Pyrodictiaceae archaeon | reverse complement strand
CACTAATATCCCGAGGCGCCTCGGAGACTGTGGTGGCTAGCTGGCTAACAGCCCTAGCAGCCTCCGTAGGAGTGCTCTCAGTAACACTAGCATCCAAGCTAGGCCTGGAAGCTCCCGTGGAGGAGGCCGTGGTAGGGGACCCCCTCCAAATAACCCCCAGCGAGGCCATAATAATAATAGGCCTGGGCCTGGCCTCGACAGCCCTCACGGCGAAGCTACACTGGGTCTACGCATACAAGGGCGCAGACCCCCGAGACTATGAGCTGGCAGGCTACAAGCAGTCAAGCCTCGCGGAAGCGGCTGGCGTGCTACTCGTAGTCACCTCAACCGCGGGGATGATATGGTATATAGGCTTCGTGATACAACACGTACTCCTCCTAATACCGCCACTCATAGCGGTGAAAGTAGCAAAAAGCTCTGGGGAGGCTATGATATCTGTGTACTCGGCTTCCATAGCCTTCGTAGGGATGGGCTTAGCAGCCGCATTAATATTAAACCTGCCTCCAAGCGGGATTATAGGGATAATAGCAGCGCTAATCTACATTACATTAGCGCTATCTTATAAAAGGCATTTAAAGGGGCTTGAGGAGACCTATATCCACTAGAACATCAACAATCTTAGGCACCAGCTTAGAGGCTACATCACCAACACTACCTTTTGATGTATCCTCTTCAAGAACTATAGGATAAACTCCCGGAGGATAAGTGCATGGTGGCATCAAAGCTCGCCATAGAACATCTTCGTTAGAAACCTTTAATTCCCCCTCCACGTACTTTATAACAGCCTCCCCCTCAGTCCTAAGACTATGAATTGCTTCTCTAAACCTCTCCCTCAACCTCCTAGCAATATTTATAGACTCGTAAATCTGAGTGCCTCCCCCTCTCTCCGATACTCTCCTAGCTGCAACTTCGGGGTTGACGTCAAGATATACTAGTACATGTGGAGGAGGAGCATAAGAATTTACTGCATTCAACCACCACTTAGGTGCTCCGGGAAGCCCGTTAAGGTCTAAACTCTGATATACTATACTACTATACTTATATCTATCAGAGACTATAATTGAGGGCATATTCAAGATACACTCCCTAATCCCCCCGCAAGCCCCTAGATTCTTATGGAGGTGGTAGAGCCTGTCAGCAGCGAAAAGGAGTGCTAGGACCTCCGGTCTTCCAAGACCCTCATCTATCCGGCGGGTTAGAGCTTCTCTTATAAGCTTTCCTACAGGCCCTCTAGTAGGTTCTTTAGTATAATGAACTGACACCCCCTTTACGAGCTTCTCTAAAACGCTTACTGTTATCTTTGAGTGAGTGGTTAAGCCAGCTCCATCTATACCTTCAAAGGCTATGAAGACACCGCTAACCTTACCACAGCCCCTCCAAGATAAGGCTAAGCCTTGTGGATACCTTCTCATTATTAACCCGACAATATTATCTATGATATTTGTATACACTAGCAACACCCATTCCCTATGCTCGCCTTCCCCTAGCAATAGTGTTGGGAGGCGAAGGATAGTGTTACTTAGGTTAGGCTTAGACTTCGCTAGGAGCCCTTAGGAGCGGCCTCTAATGTTTGGGCGGCCCTCTCAACTGTCTTTTCTAGCTCTTCTAGCCCCCTGACGACCCTGTTGTACTTTATGTTTAGTAGGCTCTTTATGTCTCTCCTGAGGTACCTGTAGTCTAGTAGGAAGTATGCCGCCCTGTCCTCCGGGCTTCTTAAGGCCCTCCCTAGGGCTTGTCTCACCTTTATGGCTGTCTGTGCCAGGTAGACTAGCTCCTTGGCCCTTCGGGGTCCTAGCCTTGCCGCGAGTACTTCTAGGTGCCTCCTGGTGTAGTCGTCTGGCTGGGGGAAGGGGACCCCAACTACTATGACTGTGGAGACTAGGTTCCGGCCCTCATAGTCCACTATCTCGACTCCCTCCACCAGCTTGCCCCCTGCGACGGCGTTTACCAGGGCTTCCCCCTCTAGCCTTAGGACCTTCTCCTCCACCTCCTCCATGCTGGTACCCCTCT
>JALTZQ010000220.1 GCA_027046105.1 Pyrodictiaceae archaeon | reverse complement strand
AGCCTGCTTCTGTACGTCGAGGGCTTCCAGATCCAGATGAGTATGAAAACTATGACTTAGTTCTTATTGCCGCACGCAAGCCTAACGGTGAGCTTGTACCACCATTTTCTGAGGAACTGAATGGGCTTAGTCTTCCCGTTAAGACGCTAGTAGATACTGTCTTGAGGGGTGATAAGGATACGCTACTTACTAGGGCCTCTAAAAGCATAGAGTATCCAAGCATGTTCCTATGGTACCTTGATGATGTTGAACATCCTAGCTTCTATGAGGCTAAGTCACAATTCTACAACGACTACATGAAGGCAATACATAAACTAGATGCAAAGTCCCTCGTAGTCCTTATTACATCTGGTAATGAGGAGGTTGTCGAGAGACTCCGACAAGAAATAGGCACTGCCGTAGACGAGGCGCGTGAAGCTCTTCTAGAGCTTAGGACTATACTTGAAAAGGTTAGTCCAAACCAGCTTGCTAAAGCTCTGGCCAGAGCTGGACTGGGTAAACAAGCAAAAGATGCTGTTCGTGCAATCGAGAAGGGGAAGTACGATAGAGCATTACGCATAATTGCTGCTAGCGCTGTTACCGGGCTAGGTGTGGGCGAGGTAGGTTTTGTTTTAAAATCTGTAGCAGAGAAGATAAAGGAGGCCTCGGCCACAAGTACTACAAACTCCACATCATAGTAGGGATTGTTCAGCCAAGGGTGGGCTCGTCACCGGCTTTTTAGCTCCTCTATAGCCTTCTCTACTTCTTTGACTGCCTCTGGGTTTTCTAGCGAACTAGTATCGCCTATTGGCTTCCCCGTAGCCAGTGCCCTTATTATTCTCCTCATTATCTTGCCGCTTCTAGTTCTCGGGAGATCATTTACAAAGACTATGTGTTCCGGAGCAAATGGCTTCCCTAGCTCGTTAACCACTCTTTCCTTTATCTCCTCAGCTAGTTTTTCGCTAGGCTCGTAACCGGGTTTCAGTATAACAAAGCATGCTACTACCTCGCCTTTTACTTCGTGAGGTATGCCTATACACGCTGATTCTGCTACAGCTTTATGCTCGTTAACCGCTGCTTCTATCTCTGCAGGACCTATACGCTTACCTGCCACCTTTATTACATCATCTGCCCTACCTAGGATAAACCAGAATCCATCATCGTCTACTAGTGCAAGGTCACCATGGAACCATACTCCCGGGAATCTGGACCAGTATGTCTGAATGTATCTCTCTGGGTCACGCCATAAGCCGCGAGTCATGCTTGGAGCAGGCTTCTTTGCAACGAGATAGCCTACTTGGCCACGTATAGGCCTACCGTTGTCATCAAACACGTCAACATCCATTCCAAGACCCGGACCCCACAGTGTTGAAGGTTTTAGAGGAACAACTGGGCTTGGTAGGACAAAGCAACCAAATATCTCGGTGCCACCACTTAGGTTTATTAGTGGCCTCTTTTCTTGGCCCACGTCCTTCATCACCCACAACCACGTATCAGGGTCTATTGGTTCACCTGTATTCCCAAAAGCCCTTATACTTGAGAGGTCATGTTGCTCTATGTACTCGGATGCGATCTTCTTTAACATCCTTGCAACTGTTGCCGCAAACCCGAAATGCGTGACACGATACTTCTCTATCAATGACCATACACGGTCGCGACTTGGATAATCTATTGCGCCCTCAACCATTAAGTGACTTGCTCCCAAGAACTGTGAGCCAAATACTTGCCATGGACCCATCATCCACCCTATATCTGTTATCCACCATAGTCTATCTCTATTATCGGGCTCCTCCCATACAGCCTTTATGTCAAGGTTAAAGTAGTGCTCCTTGCTAGGCTGCAAAAGGGTGCCCGCATGACTTATTACTGCTCCTTTAGGTTTACCCGTTGTGCCTGACGTAAAGAGGAGGAGAGCAGGGTCTTCTGCATCGGTCTCTTCTGGCTCGGCGCTAGATCTCTTACCAGCTATAGCCTTATGATACCACAGGTCCCTGTTATCGTTCCAGGGCACTTCTTCGCCAAGCCGTCGCACCACTATTACTCTGTTCGGGTAACCTGCCATTTTGACTGCACGGTCAGCCTCAGGCTTGAGTACAATGCGTCGCCCGCGACGATAATAGCCATCAACCGTAACCAGGATCTTTGCCTCAGATAAGCGTAGTCTTTCCGCAACAGCTGGTGCCGCAAAACCCGAAAATATGGGTGACGCTATAGCACCTATCTTAATGGAGGCAAGCATCGCTATAACTGATTCTGGCATCATTGGAGCATATATGGCTACTACATCGCCTTTTCCAACACCCTCCTCGCGTAAATAGTTAGCGAACTTGTTGACCTCATCTCGTAGCTCACTATAGGTGTACCTCTTCGTGGAACCATCTTCACCGACCCATGTAAAGGCTTCACGCCCGCCATGGCCCATCTCCACTATCCTATCAACCACATTATAGGCTGCATTCAACTTACCTCCAATATACCATCGAGCCCACTCGGGTCCACGTGATAAATCGACTATTTCCCTAGGCTCCTTAAACCACTCGACACCTAGCCATTTAGGTAGATTACCCCAAAACCATTTAGCATCATCAGTAGACTTCCTCACGAGATCACTATAGGTTTCGAACCCATGTTTTTCCATAAACTTCTTCACATTAGCTTGTTCCACTACCTCGCGGGGAGGAGTCCAGAGATACCCTGTCAAGACGCACTACTCCTCCGCACGTGATAGGCCCACAAGTATAGGATGGGGTTACCGGGGGCTATAGGCTATACCTTGAGGAATTAATGTAGACGTAGGTAAAATAAAAACGTGGACGAAAAGCTAGTCTTAGCCAGTAGGCCTTAAACGGGCTCAAAGTATTCTATGTCCGTTATGAGCCCCTTTCTCTCCTCGGGCTTCTTAAATACGGGACGAACACGCATGCCTGGATGTATAAGGTCTGGATCAGCTTTGACGTAGTGTATGAGGCCTGTCACCGCCTCGACGGGTTTTACTACTGCGACTATCTGGGGTTCCGATAATTTATTACCCTCTAGATCCTCATGAATGATAGTGTACGTTACTACTTCCCATTCTGCATCAGTTACGTCGACTAGTTCTTCGGGAGAGCCGTTTGGACAGAAGGTTTTTGGCGGCACGTAGAGTTCTTCACCACATTTTCCTGCAAGTATTTTACCCTCCCTTAACGCCTTAGCGAATTCTAACCCATGGATGCCTGGCGTGTAGACGTATTTTTCTACCTCCATCTTTCCTGGAACATGCCTCAATAGGTCTATTTTACCCTGCTTCTCCCAACTCACGGCCTCTTTCACCCCACGGGCTCAAAACATTCAATATCCGTTATACTCCCAGTTCTCTCTTTGGGAGGCTTCCAACGCGCCCTTACCCTGGCACCTATTATCTTTCCTGTCTTGACATCTTCTTCACTTACATTACAGAGTTTGTGGAAAAGTCCTGCAAACTCGTAACTATCCTCACGGTATCCTGGGACATTAAGTCTTATCACACCTATTATCTCGGGCTTTTCGAGACGTTGACGGAATGTGCCTATGTAGCTTATTACCGCTGTTTGCACGGTACCTTCATCTGGCGCTTCTACCCATTCATCTGTTGGTCTAAAACAGTATTCGCAATACATTCTAGGTGGTACATAGACGCGCCCACAACCACGGCAAAGTCTACCAATGATTTTACCCTCCTTCAAACCATCAAGGAATCTTGATAGTGCTTGTCCAGCTGTAAAATTGTACCGTGCACGTGGCACATATTCGACGACGCCAGGTAACTTGTACATTTCGTCCGCTTTTAGGGGCGTACCGGGCAATTTTTTCTCATCGGGCACGATAAACACCCCTCTCATTGATTACATAATCTAATTTGAAAGAACAATTACGGTGGATGCTTGCATTAAGTCACCCCATGCCTGGGCTACGCCTTTATGTACAGGCTTCTTGACTTGTCTCTTACCTGCTTCGTAGCGTAGCTGCCAGAATATCTCTGCAACCTTCATTAAGCCTGCAGCTGCAATGGGGTTTCCTACGCCTAGTAAGCCTCCACTAGGCGAAGTTGGTAGTTCACCATCACGGTTAAAGTAGCCTTCCTTTGCTAGTTTCCATGCCTCACAGCGTCGTGCTAGCATTAGGCCCTCTATATGGTGTAGCTCCTTGTAGTCGAATGGGTCGTAGGGTTCGGCAACGTCTATTTCCTTCCACGGTCTTTCTATTCCAGCCATACGATAGGCCATGCGTGCCGCGTATTCGAGATACCTTGGGTATGCCAGCTCACGGTTAAACCAGTGTGTATTGTCGAGAGTATAGCCTATACCTTCTACCCATATTGGGGTATCCGTGACACGTCGTGCAATATTTTCGGCTGCCAAAACGAGGGCCGCCGCACCATCGGTTACGGGGCTTATGTCGAGTCTTTGCACAGGCCATACGAGGACCTCACTCTTCAGTACATCCTCTACTGTTATGTTTGCAGCCGCCTGAGCTGCTGGATGGTCAAGAGCGTTTCTTTTGTTTTTGACTGATACTATTGCTATATCCTCCTTCTTGGCCCCACACTTATGCATATACCTCCTCATCTCTAACGCGAATATCCATATCAAGTTAGGGCCTAATGGCCTTTCAACGATAGGATCCCAGATGTATGCGAATACGCCTTGTGGATGCGGGTGTGCAGGGCTCATCTTCTCCTCGGCTACGGCGAGAACTGTCCTGCACAGCCCGCTAGCCACGTGCCACCATGCAGCTATTGGAACCATTACGCCAGTTGCACCACCAATGTAGACACGTACTGTTGGTTTACGGGCTCCTCCAGCATCAGCCAAGTACTCGCCATTTAAATGAACACCGTCGAAAGCGTCTGGAGCAGTCCCTATCACCACGCAGTCGATATCCTTCATTTCAAGCCCAGCAGCCTCGAGTGCTTGTCTAGCAGCTTCCCATGCAAGCTCTCTTGAAGTCTCTAGCATTCTTCTCCGAAATAGCGTGAGGCCTGCACCAACTATCGCAACACGATCCTTAACGAATATGTTTGGTTTCAACTCACACACCTCTTAGCAGAAGCTTACTCTGAAGATAGGACAAGGGCCATACTCGTGTAGGATGGGGGACCGCGCCATGAAACAACTAAAGCACGTGAGGCTTCCGGTAATTGGTGCTGACCCGCTTGGCCACGTAACTGGAGAACTGCTTCTAGTAAGCGGGCTAAGCCAGTAGCCTCAAGCTGAACACCCATGGCTAGACTACCGCCACTTACATTAACGGGAAGAGTACCTTTAGCGTCGAACACTCCTTGCTCGAGAAGCTTATGTGCTTGACCTTCCTCGGCAAGCATTGATTCCTCAAGTGCAAGTAACTCCATGAAACTGAACCTATCCTCAACCTCAGCGAAATCAATAGTGTTGAAGGGGTCACTGATACCTGCCATACTGTAAGCCATACGTACTGCATCACGTATCGAGGGCATCCGACCCCATTCATGCCACTCTATAGCACCCGTACCTGTTTCCGTAGACCAGCCAACACCTTCTATCCATACAGGGTATGGTGACAGTTTTTCTGCAACATCCTCCGACGCCAAGACAACAACAATGGCTGCATCAGTAAACCCTGCTATCTCATAACGTGTAAGCGGGTCTATCACAGGTTTAGACTCGAGCACTTCACTGAGGCTTATACGGCCGGCAAGACTTGCCCTTGGATTCAATAATCCATTATTCTTGTTCTTCACGGCTACTAGTGCAAGGTGCTCACGGCTAGCGCCAGTTCTAAGCATGTATGCCCGTGCATCAAGGCCAGCAAGAAATAATGGGTTTTTAACACCTAGGGGGCGCACATGCACTGGATCATAGGCTAACTCATATACCTTGGATAACGTCTGTATATCACTTGGCTTTGCATGTGCCTCAACAACTACTATCTTAAAGTAACCCGTTCTTATCATCATATATGCTTGTATTACGCCCTGTAGGCCATCGCCAGCAACCGTGACCGTTGGGCGTAGTACACCACCTATTGGTTCTGGTGCAAACTCATCAGTAATAGCTATACCTTCCCAGAAGTCCTCCTGGCAAGAAAAGAAGGCATCCACGTCTCTCCTAGGATCTATCCCAGCATCAGCATAGGCTTTACTTGCAGCCTCAAACATCATTTCACGGAAAGAAAGTTCGGGTGTTGCAGGCTTGAATCCATACCAACCTATACCTATTATAGCCACACGCGGATGGGGCACTTATACCACCCTTTAAGGGGAGTAGAATAGACACAACGTTGAAGTTGTACGTAGATCCTAATCAACCCTTATTTTCCCAAGTAGTGCCTTTGTTATGACCATACGTTGCACCTCATTTGTTCCATCACCGATCTCTATCATCTTGATATCACGATACAGTCTCTCAACCACGCTATCTCTGCTATAACCTATACCACCAAGAACTTGCATAGCCATTCGAACAACTTCTACACCATATTTTGCTGCAAAAAGCTTAGCCATACTTGCTAGCTTGACAAAGTCTTCACGTTGACTATCAGCTGCCTTGGCTGCCTCATATATGAGTAGGCGTGATGCCTCAATCAAAGTACTCATCTCCGCTATCATGTATTGCACCATTTGATGCTCTATGAGGGGCTTACCCATACTCATTCTCTGTTGCGCGTAGCTAAATGCCTCCTCGAAGGCTGCTTCCATTATCCCTAGCCCGGTTGCAGCAGTAGCTATACGGCCCTCATTCAACGCCATCATTATCTTCTTAAAGCCTTTATTCTCCTCACCAATGATGTTTTCTGCGGGGATCCTACACTCCTCGAAGAATACAATGCTTGTACCGCTGCCACGATATCCCATCATGTCTAGTTTTGATACTTTGACGCATGGGGACCTATCGACTATGAATAACGATATGCCGCGGTGCCTATCTTCCGGTTTCCCTGTTCTTGCGGCAACTAGGAAGAAGTCTGCATAGTAGGCGTTTGTTATGAATATCTTTTGCCCATTTATAACATATTCATCGCCTTCACGAATAGCTCTCGTCTCTATGGCTGCTGCATCACTTCCACAGCACGGTTCTGTTAGGGCAAAGGCACCTATACCTCCCTTGGCGAGCTTTGTAAGGTATTTCTCTTTCTGTTCTCTACTACCGTAGCGTAGTAGGGGGAATGCGACCATATCACCGCTCACAACTGCCATAATGGCAGCGCCACTACTTGCCTTTGCAAGCTCCTCGACAACAACAACACTCTCATAGAGGCTTAAGCCAGGTCCACCGTATTCTTCGGGCACTCTTAGCGCGAAGAAACCCATTTCACTCATTTGCTTGATTACATTATCTGGTATGACATTCTCTGCGTCAATCTTCTTAGCTATGGGCTTTAACACCTTTTCTGCAAACTCCCTTGCCGAGTGACGAACAAGGCTAATTTTGTCGCTTGTCAAGGGTGGGTAGACCATTGGAGGAAACCGCAGTGTGCTGATTTAAATAATTAACCACGCTCTTTTCCGCACTAGCCATTTTGCAAATACTTTTTTCACACTCAATAGCTTCTTTTAGCTGGCATAGTTCCTGGATTCTGTCTATTGGAGGCACACTAACTATGGGCAAACTCTTTGGTACCGACGGTATCCGTGGCGTACCGAATAGGGATTTGACACCAGAGCTTGCATTAAGGCTTGGCATGGCAATCGCTACATATCTTGGCGATGGTGCGCGCGTTCTTGTTGGTCGCGATGTAAGAGCAGGCGGAGACATGCTGCTAAGAGCTGTAACCGCTGGGCTGTTATCTGGCGGTGTTAGAGTATACGATGCAGGTTATGCTCCCACTCCTGCTGTTCAGTATGCTGTTCGGACACGAGGTTTTGATGCAGGTATAATCATTACTGCTAGCCATAATCCACCAGAGTATAATGGGATAAAGCTTGTTGGCCCCTATGGTATAGAGATTGAACGGGATGCCGAGAAAAGGATTGAGGAAATTCTCTTCGAGCAACAATTCCACAGTGTGCACTGGAGAGGCCTTGCCTTCGACGTAAAGCAAGAACCTGGTGTAAATGAAGAATACGCGAAAGCTATAGCTGACCGAGTTGATAGTAAGCTAATAGCTTCTAGAGGGTACCGCGTAGTTGTAGATTGCGCCAATAGCGTATCCTCACTTACAACACCATTAATACTAAGGCATCTTGGGGTAAAGGTCTACACGGTGAACTGTAATCTTGATCCCTTCTTTCCGGGCCGTGAGCCTGAGCCCACGCCTGAGACATTGAAAGAGCTCGCTACAGTGGTTACAGCCATTGGTGCTGACCTAGGTGTGGGTCATGATGGTGACGGCGATCGGGCCCTTATCGTTGATGAGCGGGGGAAAGTCTGGTGGGGGGATCGTACCGGGACACTTCTCGCCGCATTCACTGCAGAGAAGTATCGGGATTTGCCACGTAGAGTGTATACCGCAGTGTCTTCAAGTATTCTTGTAGAGGAGTATCTTAGGCCACTTGGCATCGAGGTGAAATGGACACCCGTAGGTGCAGTCCATATAGCCTATTCCCTGCTGAGAGAGGGTGGCGTTGCAGGCTTTGAAGAGAATGGTGGATATATCCATCCACCGCACCAACTTGTGCGTGACGGTGGGATTGTCGTAGCACTCTTTCTCGAGCTAATGGCTCAGGAAGGGAAAAAGGCCAGTGAGTTGCATCACCAGCTCCCCGAATACCATGCCGTAAAGCTTAAACTCCCTATGCCAAGAGAGAAAGCCAGGAAAGCCGTAGAAGTAGTGAAAGAACAGTATGCAAACTACCGTCAAGTAACTATTGACGGAGTCAAGATTTTTGGCGATGACTGGTGGGTATTAGTTCGTCCAAGTGGAACTGAGCCCGTACTAAGGATTATGGCTGAAGCTTCTACCCCCGAGAAAGCTAGAAGAGTAGCTGAAGAAATTGTAGATATCGTTAGAAGAAGGGTGGAAGAATGAAGCATAGATTTATGGATTTAGCTGCATGCCCCATGTGTAAACATTTCCCCCTAGAACTTTACGTAATCGAAGACAAGGAGTATCCGGAGCGGGAAGAGCAGATAAAAGAACTACTAGAGAAATATAAGCCACCACTTTGCGAGCTATACTGCTACTATCTCCAAAAACCCATAGGTAAACCCGTCAAAGAGGTAGGATCCGAAGCTCCATGTGCTGACTGTCTAAAACTAGAGGTTGTTGTAGGTGTTATGTACTGCCCCAACTGTGGACGATGGTACCCAATAATAGATGAAATACCGCGAATGCTACCGGATAATCTAAGACGTAAAGAAGAAGACTTGAACTTTCTTAGGAAATACCAGGAGCGTCTTCCAGGAAAAATAGTGTTTGAAGGGAAGCCGTGGAGTCTAAGAAAATAACACCGATAAGATGTAGCTACGTTGTTTTTCGTGATCCCTCTAAACCGCCATTCTCTTCAGCTCTCTGGCGAGTCTCTCATACCTACGAATATCCTCGGGTTTTAGGCTAGGTTGTACAACCTTCAAAGCTTTAAGGAAGTGATCCATGGTGACTGCCCGTGGGATTGGCCGTCCATCTTTAGTGATAGATTCCCTAAGCGCAATCATTGCAGCTTCTCTACACACCGCTTCCAGATCAGCACCAGTATAGCCCTCTGTTTTTTCTGCTATTTGTTCTAGGTCTACGTTGTCTGCTAGTGGCATACTCCTAGTGTGTATTCTTAGTATTTCTAGTCTTGCCTTTTTATCTGGTGGAGGAACATATATGAGGCGATCAAACCTACCAGGACGAAGCAAAGCAGGATCAAGAATATCT
>JALTZQ010000219.1 GCA_027046105.1 Pyrodictiaceae archaeon | reverse complement strand
GGCTAGAATGTTCCCACATAGCTCTTGGGATAAGGTAGTACTTGTCATTATATTTTAGTACTACAACCTCTATACCTGGTACTAGGTTCACTTCAACTCTTGTCTGGTTTAAGGGGAGCTCAAGGTAATCATAGTTAGGTTCAAGTACTTGTACATGTATCCATCCAGGCTCTATGGCTGAGATGAGACCGTGAAGAGCTTCTGCACCACTTGGGTGACTCAGCTGCTCCCAAGCATGTTCTATCTTAAGGCTTCGTCTCTTCCTACTTCCAAGCCGTCTAAACTGTACCCTACCATTACTTATCGATTCTACTACTACTAGATCTCCATTAAGGTCTGCAATGGTGCCAGGCTGGAAGAAGGGTATACGCACAGAGAGTGTCAATCTAGTGCGTGGTTTTCCGTCACTTCGCCTGCCAACAACGGTATGGCTCTCAATGACTCTTGCCCCTAGAGTTGCTCGCAACTTAGCAGCAATGGATCTTGCTACATGCTGATCCGTAAGCTTTAAGTCAATACCTTCCCTCCGCTCTTCAACCTCTATTATTGATTCTGCGAGTTCCTTGCCCACGGAGGCAAGTAGGTCCTCCACAACCTCCTTCTCATCCCTTGAAAGGCGCCCCTTCCAGCTACGGATTTGTATTATAGCTTGTGGCACCTTGGCGGCTTTACGGAAACAGGATGGACATAGCTGATAGTCCACACGCAAAGGTATGAGATAGTCCATGGAGTACTCTTTGTCCAGAAGCTTGGGCTTAGCCACGAGCCTTATCTTAGCATATAAGCCGTTGTCCTGAAGATGACTTGTACTAACATCCTCGACACGATAGTATTCAATTTCTTGTCTAGGCTGGAAACTTGCTTGAAAAATGGCTGCTATGATGGCCTCTTGAGTCTCATCGGGTGCGGGATACCACCTACCTTGGAACTTGTAGCTACCACAACGTGGACACTGAACTACTTTCAGAGCTACCGGCGCTACACCAAAGCCATAGAGCTCTCGGTAGCAATCAATACAAAGCTTGCCATCGACAAGCTCTCTGTCGCGTCCACAGCGTATACACATCATGGCCTCTTCACTACTGTGGAATAAGAGAGTTTGTAGCCTCTTATTAGGATTCGAGAAAAGCCAGACCTAATAATACTGCATTACCACAGCTTGTGCATGCGGTACACCAGCAACTCTTATGACAGCCTGAGGATGTATTAGTCCTTCACGAATAGCTGCATTAACAATGTTCTCCCCAATAATGTTTAGTATTGTAGCTGTCTTAGCCTCACGTATAGCATAGCTTAGAGGCACGAGTTCACCTTGGTAAAAGTGTGGGTCCACATTGAGTACAATGTTTTTCTCGACAAGCTTTACACCAAGCAAGTCTTTATCACATATGGCTACTATCTTCTCGCCTCTAGCTTCAACGACCCTCATGTACACTAGTGGCTCTTCCTGCTTATTCAAAGCGGCTAACACCACGCAGCCAGGTTGACTGAAAAGTAGTTACTCTACTTATTTATCTATACAACAAAACGCCAAAAACCAATGTGCTACTATGAAAGCTCCTTGCAGGTAAAGGATTCTATTCCCATTAGGTTACCTTTAGGCCATACCTAGAGGGGATGGTAAACTAAGACTCTATTTTGCAACATTGTCGTAATAACTGATCTTCAACATCGTCTTCTTTATCGATTGAAAGTCTTGGGATGACTTCTTGCTATCAGCGAGTCTATCTAAGTATGATCACGATTACCTTAGACTAAACTAATTAGTATGGTGGTACTGGTTGTTCTGCACCACATGCCTCGCAGATGAGTAGCCAGTTCTTGCCCCTTCTTTCTAGCCTCGTATCTGGTGCACCGCATGTTGGACAGATGACATAGGTTCGTACATATCTTTGTATTAATGTGTTTAGTGTTGTAGAAGAGACCTTTACATTTATGGTTAGTATTCCGGTTTCCTCGTCATAGTTCCCACTCGCACCAAGCTCGTGAAGCAGGTAACGCATTACTAGTCTTGGTTCGCGGCGTAATACGTTAGTTAACTCTCTAAAGTTTCTTATCATTGTCTTAGTGCCTACCCTTTCTACTTGAAGTCTTGGTACTTGGAACCTTGTTGCCTTGACCGATTTAGTTGGTAGTTTCTTGTAAAGTCTTTCAAGGAGCCAGTCATAGTCGTAGACTAGTTTTGTGTGCTCAGCAACCTTCATACTTCTCATCCCGGCCTCGTAGCGTGTGGTGTGTGGCTTTATAGGTTTCCAACTGTTTATGCTTCATCTAGTTGTCTTGGAGGGTGTGTAAAGGAGGATGGCGCGTAGGGTCTATATTGAGACCTATGGTTGTTCATTAAATCATGCCGATACGGCTTTAATGAAGACAGTGCTAGTCCGGAGAGGATATGAGCTTGTTAACGATTTAGATAAAGCTGATGTGGTTATAGTCAATACTTGCACTGTTAGGCTTGATACTGAGGAGAGGATGAAGAAGAGGCTTAAAAGGCTCCAGAAAATGGTGGCGGATAAAAGACTTGTTGTAGCAGGTTGCCTTGCTGCCGCCCAGCCTTTCTTAGTTAAGAAGGTTGCACCAAACGCTGTACTAGTATCGCCACAGAATGTCCATATGGTCCACATGGCAGTGGAAGAGGGTTGTGATCTTCTAGGAGAGCCTAAGACTCCAAAGACAGTATTTGTTCCAGATGCAGGTATCGCGTTACGTGGAGGATATGCTGAGGTCCCGATTGTGGACGGATGCTTAGGTGATTGCTCCTTTTGTATAACAAAGCTAGCTAGAAGACACGTGGATAGTAGGCCTATGGAGAAAATAGTTGAATACGTAGCTAGTCTTGTAAGAAGAGGTGTTGTAGAGATACGATTAACGGGCCAGGATACAGCAGTCTACGGAATAGATCTTGTTGGTCGTCGCCTTCTACCAGAACTTCTTCAACGGATAACTGAAATACCTGGAAACTTCATGGTGAGGATCGGTATGATGAGTCCAGACCAATTGCTTCCAATACTGGATGAGGTTGTTGAAGCCATAAAGCATCCCAAGATATACAAGTTTCTACATATACCTGTACAAAGTGGTAGCAACAAGGTCCTTAAGGTGATGAATAGGAGGTACAGTGTTGAGGACATTTACGAGATAGTTAAAACTGTTAGATCAAAAGTGCCAGGTGTGACAATAGCCACAGATATAATAGTTGGTCATCCAGGTGAGGAGGAAGAGGACTTTGAAGCAACACTAGAGATGGTAAAGAATCTACGTTTTGAACGTGTCCATGTAGCGCAATACACACCTAGGCCTAGAACATTAGCGGCAGTATTAGAGCAAGTACCAGATCCAGTCAAGAAGATTCGTAGTAAAAAGCTAATGGCGCTCATAGAGAGAATAGGCTACGAAGAACATAATCGTTATGTCGGGACACGTGCACGTGCCCTCATAATAGGTTTAGGTGAGCGTGGAGGTTATGAAGCTCGTCTCTACAACTACATCCCAGTAGTACTGACCAAAACACCACCCTGTACACGGTGCTGGGCTGATATAGAGATAACTAGCAGTACCTGGTATGATGTGCGTGGTGTAGTTATTGGCTAGTGAAGCGAAAGTCAGAGCAGCCAAGGAGGCAGCAAACATCATTGTCAAAAAGCTCAAGCCTGGTATGAGGCTTGGCGTAGGCACGGGCTCTACAGTCCGTCTCGTAGTAGACTATCTCTTATCCATACCCAACGCCAAACAATTGCTAAGAGAAATTGAAGTATACGTTTCGAGCCTCGACACTCTACTCTATCTACAAGAGAAGGGTGTCAATGCAAAACAAGTGCTACCGCGGGGAGGATTAGACCTCTACTTTGATGGGGCGGATGAGGTTGCGATACATGCAGGTATGTGCCAAGCTGTTAAAGGTCGAGGAGCAGCAATGACAAGAGAGAAGATACTAGCCTATGCAAGCCACTATAGTATCCTAGTAGTAGATGAGTCGAAGATTTCAAAGAATCTAGGTGACAAAGGTAAACCGGTTCCCGTAGAAGTTCTACAACCTGCTCTTAGCATTCTACTAGATACCCTAGACTCGTATGGTGTAGAAACAGCTCTACGTACATGTGATTGCCGGGATGGCCCTGCATTAACTGATAACAACGGTATAGTTGTCGACACGTGGCCTTGGGGTCGCCTCGAACCGCTAAGATATGAAGGCATCCTTGACACTATACCTGGTGTTATAGGCCACGGGCTTTTCATAGGATATTTCGATACCGTTATTGTAGGGTACCAGGATGACTCAGCAATATATGAGTGTAAAAGGACGAGAAAGCCACGAACCCCCAAGGCTAAAGAAGCTACTTAGGGCTCTCCAGAGAGCAATGGATAGGCCTCCACCAAAAGCAAAAGTAGCTGCAGCCACGAGTAGAGTAATCCTCCTCTCAAAGAAGCCCATAGAGAGATGGCTTGTTTTAGGAGAAAGGGGGGATTACATAGTGGTATCAAGACATTACTGTAGTTGTCCAGACTTCACTATACGCACTGTCATGATGTATAGGTCTAAACCGTGTTACCACATAGTTGCTGTGGAACTAGCTAGAAAGCAAGGAAAATACCATGACCTGTCGTCTCGGCTTACCTCAAGAAAACTCGCAGAAATAATATATGAGGTCATAGTGATGAGGTCATCATCACAAATACGTCGATTAATGCATGAAGAAAAACGCTAAGATAGTTAGATAAAAATAACCATGCCATAGTGTCTTCATAGCTGTTTTAAAGACTAGGAAGCCTGGGATAAATAACAGAAGGTGTTCTAGGGTCGTGGATTGGCTTAATGAGGCAAGGAATAGGATACCCATAACACAAAACCTCATATACCTTGATAATGCTGGTGCAGGCCCCCTTCCCCGAGAAAGCGTCGAAGCAGCAAAATCATTTCTAGAAAAATGGATGCTTGAGGGCGAACCATGGGAGGAGGGGCTTCGAAGCCTTATTGAGGCTAAGAGGCTATTCGCCGAACTTGTGAATGCTGAGCCTCACGAAATAGCTGCAGTACCTGGCGCGACCTACGGATTTAATGCCTTCCTTTCAGCATTACCGTTTAACGGTGGTGGAAACATTGTTGTTGCTGATACAAACTTCCCAACAACATACTATAGTCTTCATGGTCTACGCAAGAAGGGCTTCATACGCGAAATAAGGTATGCTAGATCCACTAATGGGTGTGTACCTATAGACGAGTATGAAAGGCTTGTTGACGATAACACTGTCCTCGTGGTCGTAGATTATGTATCATGGGTTACAGGATGTCGAGTAGACTTGAAAGCAATAAGTGAAATAGCCCATAGCCACAATGCACTTATCATTACTGATGCTTTCCACGCAGTTGGCGTCATACCCGTCGATGTTAAAGCGGTTGATGTTGATGTACTTGTGACTGGTACATATAAGTGGCTATTAGCTCCCCATGGAGCAGGCTTCGTCTATGTATCCAGAAAAGTACTTGACATACTAGAACCATCACTATCTGGCTGGATGGGAATAGAGGACTCTGTCATTAAGAGAATGTTGCGGGGCAAGAAAATGTTTGATCAACCATTCGTTATAGAGGATCTCATACCGGCTAATGATGCTTCAATGCTGGAGTGGGGTACATGGCCCCTCCTATCCTTTGAGGCAACTCGTGTATCGTTAAATCTTATACGAGAGCTTGATGCGCCGGGTCGTTATGAACAACATACACGTTTACTTGTTGAACACGTAATGGAGGGTCTTACAGAGTTAGGTTATGATGTTGTGACTCCAATCGACGCTAAAGCAGCAATTGTCGTCTTTCGCCACCCGAGACCATATAAGCTTGCTCAGAAGCTTAAGCGTCGCCATATAGTTGTATCGGCGAGACCAGGTGTGGTGAGAGTATCGCCACATTTCTATAACACTATGGAAGAAATCGATGCTTTCTTGCAGGCATTGCGTGAAGAGGATAAGCCTGCTAATAAATAGAGGGAGCCGAGCCAGCATGGCACGGCTTTGTGCCCTCTATACTGGTGGAAAGGATAGCTGCTATGCTATGCATATAGCTTATCTCCAAGGCTTCGATATAGCGTGCCTTATCACGCTTCGGGTACATGGATGGTCTAGTCTCCTCTTTCACTATCCACATACATGGATTACAAGATTACACTCAAGAGCATTGAGAATACCGCTCCTAGAGCACGAGGTTATAGGTGATGAATACTCTAGCCTGGTAAGAATCCTTCATCGTGCAAGGAGTCTATGTGGTTGCCGCTATATTTCCTCAGGTGCTCTTCTCAGCGATTATCAAAGACTACGCTTTACAATGGCAGCTTTTGAGGCGGGGCTCGACCCCTATACACCATTATGGAGAAAGGATCAGGAGGATTACATGAGAAGGCTTGTTCGTGAAGGCTTCAGGGTGCTAGTTATAAGTGTGCAAGCTTATGGTCTCCCTTCAACTCTCGTAGGCAAAGTCCTTGATGAGGAGCTAGTTGAGGATATAATTGCACGCTCTAAGAGGTATGGTTTCAATCCTGCATTCGAGGGTGGGGAAGCAGAGACACTAGTCCTTGATGCTCCATTGTTTAGAGAGAGACTCGTCGTTAAAGGGAGAAGTGTCCAAGTCGGACCAGACCACTATGTCTATGAGATACTTGATGCAAGGCTTATCCCTAAGAATATCTGAAGATCTGCGTGCTATGTTCCATATTTTGCAAACGAATGCGTCTAGGTAGCTCCAATAAACATGCCATGACCAACAAGGTAGTATGGGAGCTAGTAATATGGCTAGAGACTCAAGCTTAGTACCTGCAAGCCTTGCCAAGAACTTAAGCCTCTCATAGAGTATCATCCCAGCGACAAGTGGCACAAGAATGGCAATGATAATGGCTTTCCTTGTTGATGGTATCCATGCATCCAAGCCTACATACCTAACTAGTAACATTACGAACTTATCCAGACAGGACATAGAAAAATATAGTAACGAAGCTATGGAAGATAAATAGGTTGTAACTAGTAAGGGCAATAGGCTCCTAGGCAGTTCATATACGAAAGCCAAGGCCATAAAGACGAGTGAAGCTTGCGCTATAATAGAAGACACTAGACTATAGCTGCGATAGTCACGGCAAAACCCCTCTAGTCGTGCTAGCAAACCTAGCATGTTAGCTCCCTTCCTCTCTAGCTAATTTGGCCTCTAAACCTTAGAGCAACATAAACTGGGGCGAGTGCATGAAGGAGTAGTAGGGGGTAAACTAGAAGCCCATTTACGAGGCAATGATATGCTGCGTAGAGGTTTAATAGTGTATAGAGAATCTCTGGTAGTAATACTCTTGTTCCAGTGCCTGTCCGGGTCTTAGGGGTTCGCCGCCATACTCGTCGACCAATAATTCCTTCAACGATTGCAACTAGTAATGTTGGTGTAAGACTTGCCGAGATTGCTGTTGAGGCTGCAGCAAGCCGTAGAGCACGGAGAGTATTGTGTCCTCTCTCTTTTACTAGAAATTGCATGTATGTGTTGCCAGCTAAACCAAGTAGGAAGCTTGAAGCCGCGAGATAGGCTATGGTGGCATGTACGGTGGGTTGGCCGAGAAGTACTGTAGCAAGAAGTAAGGGGTGCCAGAATGCAATCAAGACATATTGGAGTAGGTAAAGGAGTGCTTCGAACCCACCAACTTGTATCACTAGACCGAGATGTCTACTGAGTAACTGTACGGCTCCACGAGCCCAACGAGCCTGTTGTACACGGAAGGCGTGATAGGTTGGTGGTATACCAATATATACGATAGCATCCTCTGAAAAACAAACTCTATACCCTCTAGCAAGAAGACGTAGACCAAATTCCACGTCTTCAAGAATGGCGTTCTCATTCCATCCACCAAGAGCATGCGCTACACTAGTTTTTACTGAGGAACCTGATCCTAAGAAAAATACTGGCTTGCCAAGTCTACATCTACTTGAATAGAGTATTCTTGATGCAAAGGTGAGAACTTCACCTAAAGCCTCAGTCAGCATTTTCTGCCCTGGTGCAGAAGTCCATAAACCGATAGTGGAGTCGCAACCTGCTAGTTTTCGAATACTACTTGGTGTAATATAATCGTCTATATCTAGCACAACGACATAGTCAGTGTTGACGTACTGTAGAGCAGTATTTAATGCATTTGCCTTGCCGAGTCCACGAGGTCTGCTTATAAACACAAGCTTATTGCCAAGTATCTTTTCTGCGATACGGCGTGCCTCTTCAGCTCCTCTACCATCCCAAACCACAATGACCTGGTCAAAGGTGCCACTGATACCGCGTAGGAGTTTTTCAAGGAGCTCAACGGGCTCTTCGAAGGCGGTAACGACTAATGCTATAGAAGTGTTCTCAACGTAATCAGTCTTGCATACTGGTTTTCCCCTTGACAGTCTGTAGAGTATCGTAGGGTATAGAGTTGTTGTGGCCAACATTAGCAGTGATAGAGCCAGCAGAGCATCAGCGGTGTTAATTAGTAACCACATTGGTCCTTACCGAGAAGTCTTAACGTGTAGGGCCTATCCTGGGGGGAAAACACTCTTCCCCTCTACTGCTTACATTCCTCAAAGACAATGACGCGTAGTTCGCGGAGCTTGTCAGTTAACTGGATTATACGAGTATACATGCGGTAAGCTACCCCTCTTAGTTCTTTTTCCTCAGCCATGGTAGCTACATCTTCCTCTAGCTGTTCTAAGAGCGTCATAGCCTCATCTATGAGGCGGAAAACCTTGTCACTAGTATTGTCCATGCTTCATCCCTATATCTTAACCAACGGCGGGTGTTGAGGCTGCTTGTATCCGTGCAGCTGTTTCAGATTTGATGTACTCATAATGCAAGCTAAGAGCCTCAATGGCAACTTTGACAGCAGTACGTACGCCTCTAAGGAATTTATCCCTTATCTCGGTGCGTTCCGCATTCTCGATGAGAAGCTCTCCTCTTTCAATGCCCTTTGGATGGCTAGAGTCTATAATGAGTATTGAGACTGCGGGGAACCGTTTAAGCATGGACAATGTGTATAATGTCGCTGTATCCATATCAAGTGCTATCGCTATCTTACTGTATACACGTAGTAGTTCCTTAAAGCTGCTATTGAGATAGTATATATCATGGCTCCATACAATACCCACATGAGCTTTTACAGCATGAGCGGCAAAGGTTTGCATTATTCTTTCGAGCAGGTTATAGTCGGGTGCCGCAGGAACCTCTGCAGGCATATAATGCTTGGAAACACCATCGTCTTTTATTGCGGATGAGGCAACCACTATATCGCCTATGCTAAGAAGCGGAGAAAGTGCATACCCACTGCCAATAGATATGAAGTATTTTGCGCCAGCACGTACAAGCTCTTCAACCGCAATAGCCGTAAGTGAAGGGCTCAGAGGCCTATAGACCACTGTTATGGGGATACCACGGTAGTCTCCACGTAGGACTTGGAAGCCGCCACGGCCCTTAATTGTAGTAGATCCGTGTAGAATCTCTGTCGCAGCATCAAATCCTTCCTCAACGCTAGTAATAAGTACGTGGGGCGAGATCTCCCCAGATGATACGCGCGTGTATGGCTGGATGAAGGGCAAACCTCTACCTCTCCCTCATTCCGTGGAGAGGCCTCTCCCGTAGGTAGCCCTATTATATCTCCTACGTAGGGTATAGGGGGTTAGGCCTTAGTATTCCCAAATCATTTGCAGCATTGAAAACAAGTATTACTATCACTCGTATTATTGATTACAAATAATTGTCCCAAGAGCTAGAAGAGTAAAGCCTCCTAGCACAAGAGGCGGGGGGTAATGCTTAAAGGCTGTATGAGGGGGTAC